>JAISDK010000233.1 GCA_031264875.1 Prevotellaceae bacterium | reverse complement strand
GAAGATATTGTAGAAGACATGAAAGCAGGACTGAATACCGCACAGCTGTCTCAAACACTGTGCATAGTCAATCGGAAAGAAGCCATAAAAACCGCCCTGACAATTGCCCGTAAGGGAGACATCGTTCTGATTGCCGGAAAAGGTCATGAAAACTATCAGGAAATAGAAGGCGTTAAACACCATTTCGACGACAGAGAAATTGTACTGGACTATGACAGAAAATGATTAATCATTAACCATTAATCATTAATCATTAATCATTAGTTTTACAGTTTCACTATTCCGCCGAAACCCATAAACGCCATAGCCAGCAAACCCGCAGTGATTAATGCAACCGGGAATCCTTTCATCTGTTTCGGCACATTTGAAGTCAGGTCGAGCTGCTCGCGAAGGCCTGCGAACAGTATCAGTGCAAGGGCGAATCCTGCTCCGCTTGCCAGAGAAAATACCGTTGTCTGGGCGAGGCTGTAAGTTTTCTGAATCGACAGTATTGCTATTCCCAGCACGGCACAGTTGGTTGTAATCAGGGGAAGAAAGATTCCCAGAGCCTGATACAGTGCAGGACTTACTTTTTTCAGTATAATTTCGACCATCTGAACCAGCGCCGCTATCACAAGTATAAAAGTAAGAGTTTGCATATATTCTATTTTCAGGGGAACCAGTATAAAGTTCTGTATAAGATACGTTACTATTGCCGACAGAGTCAGTACGAAAACCACTGCCCCGCCCATTCCCAGCGACGTGCTTACCTTGTTGGACACTCCGAGAAAAGGACATATGCCCAGAAACTGCGACAGCACTACATTGTTTACGAAAATCGCTGCAATCAGGATTAATACATATTCTTCCATAATCAGTATTTATTTCTTGATAAATTTCTTTTTTACGATATTAAATAAAATCATCAGGTATGCCAGAACGAAAAACGCTCCGGGGGCAAGTATAAACAGGATAATGCCGTCGCCGGACGCGAGCTTGTGTCCGAATACGGAGTACGATCCCAAAAGTTCACGCACAAAACCCAGAAAAGTAAGCGCAAGTGTAAAGCCAAGCCCTATGCCCAAACCGTCGAAAACCGAATCGACAGCCCCGTTTTTCGCCGCAAACGATTCTGCACGCGCCAGAACGATGCAGTTCACAACTATCAGCGGAATGAAAATACCCAGAGTATTGTGAATATCGGGGAGATAGCCGGCCATAAGCAAATCGACTACCGTAACAAATGCCGCAATGATAACAACATACGATGGAATACGCACCTTGTCGGGAATCAGTTGTCCAACAAGGGATATTGTCATATTCGACAGCATCAGCACGAACGCGGTAGCCAGCCCCATTGACAGCCCGTTAATCGCCGACGAAGTTGTAGCCAGAGTGGGACACATTCCCAATACCAGTACGAAAGTGGGATTTTCCCTGAAAATGCCTTTAAGTATTATCTGTATTCTTTCTTTCATGATCTCAATCACTGTTAATTGTTCATTGTTAATATATTCATTGCTTGCTTGTAGCTCCTGTATTTCCGTCCCATTTTCCTTTTTTCATGACGTCTTCACGGTAAACGGAATATGCCCGGGTAACAGCATCGCAAAAAGCTTTGGAACTGATAGTCGAAGCGGTAATAGCGTCAATTTCGCCTCCATCCTTTCGCACGGCAATCTTGCATGTTTCGGGATTTTTACCGTTAAACTGCAAACTGAAACCGTGTTTACCGGGGTCGATTTTGTCGCCCAGTCCGGGTGTTTCACTGTGCGAAATCACTTTAATACCGTTTATCGTTCCGTCGGCAAGGAATCCGATCAGCAGGACGATTTTTCCGCCATAGCCACTGTTTGTAAAAGTCTGTACGGCAGCTCCCGTGTTTTTCCCGTCCTTAGTTGCAACATAGACATATACCGTGTCGCCATCGACAAATTTCTTATACACATTTTCAGAAGGATTGTTGTCGAACGGAGGCAAAATCTCCGATATTCCACGGTTGATTTTCTGAATACGCACCGCATCTATTGAATCTTTCGTAAGCTCGTAAACGCCGGCAAGTATAGCCGACGATACGGAAGATATTACCAGCAATGTCAGCGCCATATTTTTAAAAGATGATTCCTTTGCCATTTTTTCTCTATTTAATTTAAAACAACTGTCTATTTTCCGCCAAAGCGTTTGGGTTTGATATACTTGTTTATCAATGGAACGGTAGCATTCATTATCAGTATTGCAAACGATATTCCTTCGGGAAATGCTCCCCATTTGCGAATCACGCAGGTGAGAATCCCTATCCCGACAGCATATATCACAGCGCCTTTTTTCAACATCGGCGAAGTGACATAATCCGTTGCCATAAAAATAGCGCCAAGCATAAGCCCTCCGGTCAGCAGGTGAAACAGAGGGTCGGGATTCTTCGAAGGGTCAGTCAGCCATAAAATCCCCGTAAATACTGTCACCGTCAAAAATACCGTTACCGGAATATGCCAGGTTATCACTTTGCGTATCAGGAGATATGCGAACCCCAGAAGCAAAGCCAGCGCAGACACTTCGCCGAATGAACCTCCTATTTGTCCGAACAGCATGTGAAGATAAGAATATCCGTACTCAGCCATAACTTCCTGTGGCGTATGCCCGTCAGCCAGCCCCTGCGACATGACTGCAAGCGGAGTGGCTCCCGTTTCCGCATCTGTGACAAAGAATCCTGCCGATGGCAAGGCCCACGACGTCATGGCGACTGGGAAAGATATTAGCAAAAATATGCGACCTGCAATTGCCGGATTGAACAGGTTGCTTCCAAGTCCGCCGAAACTGATTTTTACCACTCCGATTGCAAATGCCGCTCCGATAGCCACTATATATAAAGGTATGCCCGAAGGGAGATTCATTGCCAGCAACAGCCCCGTAAGCGCTGCCGACAAGTCGGATACTGAGGGTTGGACTTTTAACACATATTTTTGCAACACCCATTCCATTCCAACGCATACTCCTGTCGAGACAAGCGTTATCCAGAGAATATTGATTCCAAAAAACCATACGGAAACCGCAAAAGCCGGAAGCAGTGCAATAATTACGTCTCCCATCAGCCGCCGTGTCGTCATATTATCGTGAATATGAGGTGAAGGAGATATTACTAATTTTTTTTCCATTCAAAGTTATTTTCAAAAAAAAAGCAAAATTAGTGGTTTTTTTTAAAACTGCAATTCTTGAGATAAAACGGCAGCAGTTCGGATAGAAAGTCCGTTATATAACCATGAGGCAAATTGTCGTTTTTATTTGCATAACAAGTGATCAGACGATGCAGATATGGCGCATAAATCCGACCGCTGATTGAAGCTGATTATACCTTGCACGGGATGATTTTGTGTATTGCATACCGACGCCGTAAGGCGTATAACAGAGACTTCTATGTCTTTCAGGTATGCGAAATAAACAAGATATAACAGATTATAAAAACTCTGGATTGCTTCGTACCTCGCAATGACGGATAACCGTCTGACATTACGCCCATTGCTCAGCACAAGCTTATCCGTCATTGCGAGGAACGAAGCAATCCAGAAAGTTCACATTGTTATATGTTATTAATTTTTCCTCTCTTAATCCTTTTATGCCCTAACATGGATAATCCTGAACAGGCACATCGGCATTATAATATTCTTGGGATGGTTGGCATTGGCAAATGTAGGGGCGACCCTGTGTGTTCGCCCTATCCTGTGTGTTCGCCATTAACCACCTGTTTTGTTTTCCTTTGCTTCCGGATGTTATTTCAATATAACTGTATTGGGATGGAAACTTGCATTTACCACATATTAGGGCGAATGACATTCGCCCCTACATCTTTGCAATGATTGCTGTTCCCAATAATATCACAATGTCGATACTGTTGCCCGTCTTATGTAGGGACACCCCTTGCGGTCGCCCTAAATCTTCCGACCTTAAACATTAATCATCCGAATCAATTATACCACGCTTGGGGGTAAAATTGTGAGATAAAAATGTAGAGATTCTTCACGTATTATGACGCCGTAGGCGTCTGAGTTCGGGGTAAACTGTCTAATCACAATCAGAACTGCGAAGCAGTTCAACTCCTTGCGGAGTTGTGTAGAATAGACGTGCGATACCCTGAACTGCGCTGCGCTTGTTCAGGGTTATCTATTTGAAACTCCTTGCGGAGTTTAACCGAAATAATGACACAATTCACAAAACTTATCCCGCGCGTAGTATAGTAGCGACAATGTTGTTGCTGATTTGCATAAATAGTTTAAATTTAAATACAATGAAACAGATAATTTTTTTAGCAGTTATTGCTGTAATAGCAGCAATGAGCATTACTTCGTGCGGCAGGAGAGCCGGAATTGACAGCAGTTTACAGTATCCTCCGCTTATCAGTATCAAGTCGGACGCTCCTGATGTATATACGGAGGAGTCGTTTCAAAATTTGATGAAAAGTTCCGACTATAAACCATCCGTTGTTGTAAGGAACAATGTTTCCAGCGGATCGGACGTCTCTTCCAACTCCAACTCTACGCGCATTGTTGCGCTTGTTGAACGCGGACTGTCGCGAAATACAATTGACGTAAGAGACAGAAGTTTGTTCGACAGGGTTTTAAAATCCTACAGCGACAACAATCAGTCAATAAATTACGTAGAGTTAAGCGAAAAAACTCAAACGGACTTACTGTTTGAAATTACCGACTACACGATTGACG
>JAISDK010000116.1 GCA_031264875.1 Prevotellaceae bacterium | reverse complement strand
TTGCTGACGACATTGGTCAGGGTTCCCCGGCTGTATTCATCGTGGCTGATGATTGCGTGATACCGGTATGTATTTCCGTATGCTTTGTGCGACAGGAATCCTTTCTCTTCCAGCCCGCGCACAATCGTCGAAAGCGTATTGAAATGAGGCTTCGGTTCCGTGTAGAAATCGAGCATGTCTTTTACGAACAGCGCCCCTTTTTCCCAGAAAAAATCCATCAGTTCCTCTTCTTTTACAGTCAGTTTTTGCATCATATAATCTTCCTTTTTTGTTTAACGGCAGCAAATAACGAGACTTTTTAGTTGCCAAACTAATTTATTTAGTTAAATAAAACTAAGGGCCATAGTTTTATTTCATAAAGCGATGGATTACAGTGTAAATCTTTATTGCGGGACGGCAGATGCGTCATTCATACCGGTCATCCCGGAGTTATTTCGTCTAAATCCAGATAATACACTTCATCCGTGTTCGGGTCTATTGCGTATAGCCTGTTTCTGACCTGATCCAGCCAGGCGCGGAAAAAAGACCGGTCGGTTATGAGTTCGTAAAGCTGTTTCCCGCTCCAGTCAAATACATGAATCCGGTTAAAAAGCGGCAATTCTTCACCCATACGGCCACTCCAGGCCTCTTTGCCCCAATAGATTGCATAGATACGGTTATTGTCTGCCTGAATATGATTATAATATACATTCATCAACTTTATGTCGGCATCTTTCTTTAAAAAAGAAAAATCGGGGCCGTTTCTCATGCGGTAGCCGACCACATTGCCCGTATGCGTATCCAGAATGTTTATTTGAGGGAGATGTCTCATTGCCTGGGCAATTTTTGAGCCGTCCGGTTTCATCACATCCCAGGTGTAAAAAGAAAGTTCCAGATCCGAAACATCGGCCTTTCGCAGCGACGCTTCTTTATAAATGCGGTAATCCCGTATGACCTCTTTCGTACGGACTGTCCGTTTTTCATAAAACGGCGTCGTCACTTCTTCCAGGCTCAAAATGTCGGCCGGCCGGTTGACAAACAGTGTATCTTCGGGATGATAAAACAGGAAGAAATAACGGTTTTTATCGTATGGAACAATCGTGTCGTAGACGGTCATTCCTTTCTCAATCGATTGACTTATATTCCATAAAAATAACCGGCTTTGGCTGTAATCCCACAGAAATGTACACAGCTCGTTCTCTTTCCTGAAAAACTGAAAAATGCAGTTGACGGATATCGCATCCCGGGCGCCCTGGCCTTTTTCACAAAAGGAACCGATTTCTTTACCCGTATCCAAGTTGATTATGTTAAAAAAACTGTCCAGATACGGACTCCAGCAAATTAGCAGCGAATCGTATACGGCTATCATTCCGGCGGGGATTCCGTCGTTCATCGTCACGGGTTTGACGGTGACATTTTTTACAACCTTACGGCTGTCGTCGAAATATTTAATTTCTCCGTTGAAAATGTCCCTGTCGCTTTTACAGCAGGTGAACAGGCTGATTATTACAGCTAAAAGTGCGGTGTTAGTCTTCTTTCCGTAAGTCCGTTAAGGTTCAGGTAAGCGAATTGTATTTCGGCATCCAGGCTCATTATAATCCGGTTGTTTTTCTTATCGTAACAAAAATTCAGGATGGGATATCCGGTTTCTAATGTTCGGATGTAATCGCCATTTGTGTTGAAGACGAGGAATTGCGTCGGATGCCTGTCGCCGGAACTGTTGGGATCCTGGTCTTTGCCTTCGGAAAAGGATGCTACTATTTTGTCATTGCAAAATACCGCCTGTCCGTAGTAGCCGTATTTATTCGTCGTCCTGTCGTCCCATTTTCCGCCATATATGTTATATTTTAAATCGCCGTTGAGGTTGCAGATTGTCATTAAATCATGATGATGATAACCTTCGACATAAATATCATGTTCCGCAGATACGGCGAGACAAACGCGCTTCCGCTCAATATCGGGATGATTATAGGGCATCGGTTTTATTTCGCCGGTACTGAAATTAATTTTGGCTACAGACTGGTTAAAAGCAGTGCTTTTGACCGGCTTTATAATTGCTCCCATAGCTAATGTATCGTTTATATACTGGTAACGGGAGGGAAAAAACGCTGCATCCAGTGTCATTTTCACATCCGGCATGTACAGCGGATTTGTCAGGACGCTGTCCATGTGATAATCGAATATTTTTTGTTTCCCGTGGTCGGTCACGTAAAACCTGCGATTCTCACCCGCTTCTATATGGCCCAGGTTTGCAATTTCGCCCGGCCCCTGTCCCTTATTTGCCATGCTGGTTATATGATTGAAGTTATTCCGGTCAAAGATATGTATCTGTTCATTGTTTGAGCGGTGATCACTTATAATCAAGTAATCATGAATAATATACAGGGGCGCAATCGAACCGATCAGTACGTCTTCCATACTGATTTCCGTGACCTTCTCCCGTACATGAACGATGTGGTCCCGCCGGCTTTGAAGTTTTTCCGTTTCAGGTCCGCCGTTACAACCCCAAAGCATGACTAAAACTGCTAAATACAATATTTTTTTCATCTGTCGTATAATTAATTTTTCAGAGTAAAGCATTTTAAACGGCCTCCTGTAATAATCTTGTTTGTTTTTTCAAATCGCCTTTCAGTGATTTTAATTTCTTCTCTAATTTAACAAGTTTTGTGCTTTTTACGTCGATAGAAGGAACGCGAGTTAAAACTATTCTTGCGAAAAAAGCAAAATCAAGCAAGCTATTTTTAATCGATTCAATACTTTGGTCTATTTGCTCTATTGCATGAATCATGTCGGAACCTTTTAATTTAATAAAATACGATTGCTTTTGTTCACAATTCAGAAGTAGAAAATCACATTTTGCACCTTCATCCGTAATCAATCCACCATCAACTCTGTATTTTGCCAAATGATTTGAACTTTGGTTAATGTATTTGTATTCGGAAATTCCTTTGTCTTTGAAAGTCACAATATTCCTGTTTTCGTGCTGAAATTCAAAGTGACTGTTAAATGCTTTGCAATTACATTCAGGCATGGGTTTAGATTGTTTCATATTGGTATAAATAATCAAATTCCTCGTTAATTACTTGCGAAACGGCATCTAACCGTTCCACCTGAATCATGTCTAAATCTTTGTCAATCATTTCTTCTACTGTCCCGTCCTTAACAATGCCTGCAAAAACATGATCAGACGTTAACCATAAATCTTTATTGACTTTCGGTGAAACTTTATCGGGATTATTTTGTCCGACTTTGTTTGCCAGCATCAGGTTATTGATTGTTGCTAAAATATACGGACTGTGCGTCGAAATCAAAAGTTTACTGCCTTCATTCTTATTGCACATTGATACCAGACTCTTGATTAACTGCATTTGCGATGCGGGAAACAGATTTTGTTCCGGTTCTTCCACGATGTTGATAAATGCCGTTTTGTTGAATTTATATGAAAGTTCGGAGATGGCGATATGTTTTTGTTTTTCAGACAGATTTTTATCATTCAGAATTTCGCCTGTTTCTTTTTGGAATTTCTTCATGTCACCGATTGTCATTTCATCGCTGGTTTTATTGTTTTGTACCAGTTTTGACAAATAATCCGATACTAAACACAGGGGCACAGAAGACTGGAATCCACTGGCGGCTTCCGTTATTTTAATTTTATGAGTTTTGTTTTTTATATACAGCATTTCGTGCCGTTTGCTGTATTCAATCTCAAAATCCCTAATCGGCAGCACTAAACAGTCTTTTAAACTTTCGGCGGCATTATAATATTCGGCGGTAAAATCTAACAGTGCGCCCGACAGTTTAAGGTCTTTTTTGGCATTTCTGACGTAAGACACAAAGTTTCTTTCGGCAGGAACATACATTATTTGAGGCAGTTGATATTTGTTATCTGTTTGACTTTCGACAGCGATTTTGTTGTTTTTATATCTAACCGTATAAGCCTGACCATCATATTCTATTTCAGAATCGGGATTAAGATAGTTTTCTATTCTTTGATAAGGCAAAAAGAAGTTTTTCAGTCTGTTTTCCCGTTCAAACCATTTTTTATCAGTACCGCGAAACAGCGCCTTTTCAATCCATAAAAACGTGGAGATCAGTTTTATGATTGTACTTTTCCCAATGGCGTTATCGCCAATTAAGACAACTGTTTTTTTGATTTCAATTTCGGCGTTTGTAATGGGGCCGAAATTTTTTATTCGTATTCGCTGTTGCATTGTTTCTGTTTTTTTAAGTTATTTTATTTTTCACGGAATCACGGCCATGACGATTTCGCTCCATGGTCCTTTTTCGCCCCGTGAGCTTTCCCACCGCAGGCAGAAATAGACTGTTTTGCCGCGTTCGCTTTCGTCAAAAAACAGTTCGAACGGCGAACGGGTATCGAAATCGGAGTGAGTCAGTTCATCCACCGATACGGGCGGCTTGTCGAGAATCGCCCAGCATATTTCGGCGCCGCGTACTCCGCGAGGTTTCGCTTTCGACTTGCTGCCCAAATTCCAGAACATGATAATCAGACAGCGAATAATCGACGTGTCGATGATAAACTGCGGATAGCTCGTCGGCGATTTTGTCAGCGTACGGGTCGTATCGCGCATCATGATTCCCATCGCACGCCGTGCGTCGTCCGATATCCGCGGATTACTTTTATGCATTTGCACCAGTATGCGCAATGCTTTTTCGTACGTTTTCCGTTTGTCATTTTTAACAAACGTAATCAGCTGCGTCCGTTGCACAGGGTTCAGGTAGGCCGCCCATGCAGCCACCCATTCGGTCTTCGCCGGCTTCACCCGGCTGTTATACCATTCCTGATCAACGCTCCACTGCGTGAGGTTTTTTTCCGTCATAGCCGTAATGATTTCCTGTTCTTCATTGAAATCATTGTCTTTCTTGGGAATTGTTCTTGCCATAGTCAATTAAATTTTAAAATAAATCATAAGCTCGTGCATAAAAGCGACTGAGACGTGATTATACAATACGCATATTCATGCCTGAGCCTTCGGAACATGTGTTTAAGTCTCAAAAGCACATGTCCAAGTCTTACAGACACGTGTCTGCGCCACTCAGACACATGTCTATATCTCTCGGACACATGTCTGCGCTGCTCGGACACGTGTCTGTGTCTCTCGGACACGTGTCTGCGCCGCTCGGACACGTGTCTGTGTCTCTCGGACGCGTGTCTGCGCCGCTCGGACACGTGTCCGAATCTCTCATACACCTGTCTGCGCCGCACGGACACGTGTCTGTGTCTCGCGGACATGTGTCCGCGCCACTCGGACGCGTGTCCGCATCTCTCGGACACGCGTCTGCGCCGCTCGGACATGTGTCTGTACCACGCAGACATGTGTCTGAGCCATTCGGACACGTGTCTGAATTTCAAAAACACGTGTCTGAGTATTATGAACACGTGTATGTGAGTTGTGTACGGGGTATAATATCTGCATACTGCGTGTATCAGTGAATTTTCTCCTGTTCGCAAGATTAAAGTATTAAAAAAGCATGGGAGAAATATGAAGTTATAAGTTTTGACAGTCAGATATTTCACCATTGTTATTTATATTAAAAAATCAGTTGCAAAGATAATAGAAACATTCTAAAGAACAAAAGGGAAAAACAATTATTTACTCATGTTACGCAAATCAATTTTTCTACCAACAGGCTGTCCCTCCGGGACATTTGAGAAACCGTTATATCTTGTTTATTTCGCATCGCTAAGGGGCTTGACCCGCAAGCTCCGTATTGTATCGGGAGGTTCCGGCGTTCGCCGGAATGACGCCGGAATGATGCGGTTCGGTGTGGCGATACATCGCGTCTCCACGGTGCATAATTACCATGCCCGGATTACAAGGTTTTATCTTCAGAAATATTAAAACTGACAATGTAATCGTCAGGCTCTTGTACTGCATATATTGTTTGCGTAGAAACATCTACATCAAATGAATCAATTCGACAGTCCAGCACGTATTTTTTTATAAGATTTCCCTCCCAGTCGAATGTATAGATGATGTTTGAAGTTGAATAATTAGAACTGTCCCTCCTTTCTTTTCCCGAATACAGTGCATAAATTCTGTCATTTGTACTTCTCAAGCAAATATAGGCTCTTCGTGACTCGGCTGATTTTACCAGGGAGCCATTTCCAAAAGATTTGCTCTCGTTAAACTTAAAGTTGAAATTCTTTTCCGGGCCTTTCAGTAATTTTGTAAGTGAGCCGTCAGCATTATATATTTCGATACAGTCAAGATATCTGCCGGCTAAAACTACCTTCTTCTTATCAGGCCTCACATGTATGCAGGATGAAAAAATATCATTCATGAGAAATGGCGGCAAGTTATCGTTAAATGAAAATTGCGGATTGAAAACAGGCTTAAATTCAGTTAAATCTTTATCTACTATATAAAAACGCTCCTTATGACTGTGGTAGTTGATGCCTACAAACCGGTTGTCGGAAATCCATTGAGGTTCATCAACATAGATATGATCTTTAGAAAATTGGATTTTACCTGTTAATGTGTTCAGTTCCCTGTCGTATTGCATCCATCGTCGAGATGTATGGTCGTGCGTCCAAACAGAATTTTTGTCTATGGAAGGAGTAACGTGTCCTGCGGACAAAAGCTCGTCCGGGCCATTGCCCCTGCCTACGGCTAATCCTTTGTACAGATTGTTTTTGATATCAAATTTATGTACGAGGGAATCAAGGGCAACATCAACCACATATAAAAGAGTGTCTATTTGTGTTAAACGCGCCGGTTTGCCGACAAAAGTATCATTCACAATATTGCTTGTAAGGTGCTGTACATTTGGGAATGATTTGTCGTTGAATAAACAGGCATCCGTAATTTTAATCAAATCGGTTGACTGGCATCCGAATAATAAAAAGAGGCTTAAAAGCCAACCCGGGCTGAAGGAAAATTTGCTTTTTGTAAGCATAATCTATTTGTTTTTTAATTTTTATTGAGATTGATCAGCACCCGCTGTCCTTATATTAAAAGAAACCAAATGTATATCCGGCGTATATGCGACTGCCCATAATTTCTGATCGTCTTTGGACGCGCTTATATAGCGGCAGGGGACGTCGAGCGAGTACGTTTTTTGCAGATTTCCTTTCCAGTCGAAAACCCTTACTTCTTTTGACTGAAATTCCAGGCCTCCTTTTTTTAGCATCTCTTTTAATGTTTGACCGCAATACAGCGCATAAACATAACGCTCGGTAGCAGTTACAGATACGTAACCTGTAATGTTTTCCACGCTTGCCGTTGAATTGCTGTTTTCTTCCGGCGCATACGCAGGGAAAGATTTTTCTATTTTCCCGACAGACCGCATGCCATTTTTTAATATCTCGTAAAAGTGAATAATTTCACCGTCTAATGAGGCATAAACGCATTTTGTTCCACTCGGATTGGAGGCGAGGATTCCCTGGTAAGCCGTTGCCCGGATCTGGTTTTTAATAGCGTGTTCGTCTTCATCCTTATACGGGTATTCGAATAAGGTGCTGATTTCCTTGCCGGTTTCATCCATCAGACTGAACAGTCCATCCGTGCCGGATAATCCCAGGTATTGATTATATGCTGTTTTTATTGCGCGGTACGGTCTTTTTTCCATTTTTATGCTGCTTACCGTCCTGACTGTTCCGTCGTTTCCCGGTATAAGAACTTCTTTATATGTGTTTAAAAACATGTCATATACGCCGAATTTATCTTCACTGATGTACTGCAAAGGGTAGGGGTGAAGGAAGTCATCAGGCCCCTGTCCCCTGACGCCAAACGTCGTCAGCCTGTTTTCAACGGTATCAATCTTATACAGTGGCGCTAAGGCGCTTGCTTCTTCTATTCCTATGATTCCTTCATTGCAGGATATAATATCTCCGCCTTTTCCAACATATTCGTTATCAAGCCGGATATTTGAATGAAACAGTTCTATTTTCTCCGGTTTCTCTTCACTGTTACAACTTATTATTGATAATAAGAATGTTATGTAATATATGTATTTCATATTTGATTATTTAATGAGATACAAAGGAAGTGATAATTTCTTTGCATAAAAAAGAAAATCGTAATTTTTTTGAGGCGCTGTAAAAAAGGAACATAACTTACTTTTTTCTGTATATATTTGTACCGCAGATATCAAATAAACATTACAATTATGAATAGAAATTTATTTTATCTATTGCTTCTATTATTTCCTGCAACAATTTTTTCGCAGGAACATATTCAGGTAAATACCCAATATGATGAAGCAGAAAAACCCAAGGAATTGACGGTTGAAATTGTCAATAAGAGCGATGTGAATGTGATGATTCGCAACATAATAGCTATCGGTGAATCTATCAGCTATTTTGAACTTTATCTTTATGATAAGGACGGACAACAAATACCGGCATTTTATCCTCCTCCGGCATATGGTGTTCTATTTTACAATGGAATTAAAATTCCAAGACGTATAGAAATCAAAGCACATACATCTTCGATGTTTAAATATTCTGTAGGCGATTTGTTTCGTAATTACTGTAAAGAGTCGCCGGATAAAATTAAGAAAATGCAGCTCAAATTTTATATAAAATATGCTGTATTAAAGGATGGGGAATATGTCGGACAAAAGGAAGCGTATGAACAGTTTTCGGAAATGATAACTTTATAGTGAATGATACGCCCCAAAATATGTCAATAAATATGAAACGAACAAATGTTATTTTATTCGCCCTGTTTTTATTCCTGTCCGCTGGACAGCTCTGGGCACAGAACACATTGCCATACAAAACAGCGGCAATATTTGAGGGAGATACGCTTCGGTATCTGGAATACAATTATTCTAAACGTCATGAACAATATATAGGCAAGACCGTAGGCGAGATTCTTGAGGAACTGGAATATCCAGTGCTATATATTGTAGAAAGTGCACGTCGTGGAGATAAATTAATATCACTGAAATTAGGTATTCGGCAAAAGGAAAAGGATCCCACTCCGGTGAAAGATTACTACATAAACGTAGGTTTTGAAAATCCGCCGGTTTTTAAAGATTTTTTAGCAACCGGATATCACAGTCAAAATAACTATGTATTTACTACGCAAATATATAATTTAATCAAAGACCTGAAAATATCGGGTATTTCGTCCAATCAATTTATCTTAAAGGATCCGGAGCTATTAGAACTTCAAAAACGAGTGCACGAAGAAATGCATAAGAGAATAAAACGAGAGATAGAAGGAACAAAAATATCGGAACCCGAACAATAGATTTGCTTAATTGTCCGGCAGTGCAGCAATGATTCTGCCGGACGAGAGAGCTGAGTTTTAATTTCATCTCATTACAGGATTTTTTTTTAACTTAGAGTTGAACATTTTGAAAATTACAATTATGAATAGAAT
>JAISDK010000115.1 GCA_031264875.1 Prevotellaceae bacterium | reverse complement strand
AAAAACGGTTAAGATAAGACGAGCCGAATGAAGGGAGACTTTCACGTTCGGTTCTGTGGGAGGTTTGGGGTGAAATTCCCCTTACCTACCCGGCAAATTAAAATACTTATAAGCAATTGCATGGCTTAAATTGACGACATTGGGCTTTAGTCCGATTATTATCATAGCCGACGGTTGAAACCGTCGGATGTATTTCATTCTTGAAACAAAATAAAGTCCACGCCATCACCTGCGTTCTGCCGGCAATTTGGTGATATTGTCCATAACTAAAATCTTACCGGATTCAAGGGACAAATAATCATATTAAACGCATTTATCTCAATTGTTTCGCATTATAAAATTCTTTGTAGCGAAATGTGTGCGAAAATTGAGACAGCAACAACGCGGACTTATATATATAACTCAAATTCAAAGAGCTTACAATGAGAATGTCAAAATGTGTTTCGGTCAAAAAATCAGTAATATTCCAGCGCTTTTGTGCAATCTTTGATAATCTTCTGTGTTTTGTACAGCGGCATTGATGTGATGTATTTTTCCCGTAAAGGATCGAACTGCTATTATTTCAAAAAAACAAGCGTGAACTTTTGTAACGCCGTCCCTCAGGTTCCGGTAAAACCCATATCACAAACGAAAACAAAGCCCACGCTATTACTTATGTTTTGCAAACAATTGATTTGTGATATTGTTCTTTTATTAAATCTACCGGATTCAAGGGACGAACAACTCCTCTAAACACTTTTGCCTCAATTATTAAATCATTTCATTCTTTAAATTTTGCCGGTGCAAATGTAATAAAAAAATCAAGACAGCAACAATTCCGATCAATTCGACTAATTTTTTTTCTTTCCATCATATCAGTCGTCAATCTGTGTATTAATATCGTTTATCACGTCTGTTGCGGCTTTTATGAACGGTTCGACAGAGAGTTTTGCGCCTGTAGCCTTTGTCATCCATACATTTGGCGAACAGTGACCTATACGGAATATTCTGTCAATTTCCTCTGCAAAATTCTTTCCTTCCAGATGCTGTTCCAGTTGAAACTCGATAAGATGCCCTATCGGATAGGCGGCTAAATACAGCGGATAGCTGATCATGTGCGAATAGACTGCTAAAATCGGACTGTCCGCGACGTCGAATATTGAAGCATAGTATTTGTTCCACACGTCTTTGGCGATGTTTATTATTGCCGTTTTCAATTCCTCCGGTTTTGCATCCGGATTGGCATACATCCATTTCCACGCGTACATATCGACAAGGGCAACGCCCATGATTTCAAATGCATTCCAGTAGTTGTCCAGAATAGCCATACGCGCTTTGTCCGGATTGTTCTCTCTGAATCCGAGTACATCCAGATCCCGTTTCTGGAAAAGAAAGGCGAGCGCTTCGGTAAAGGCCGTGTTCGGGATTCCGCTGTTCAGATAATTGCCAACGTCGTAGAGACTGACCGTTTGTTCCACATTATGACCAAACTCGTGCATGGCGACATTGAAGCCGTTGTAGTTTAAGCCTGTCTCCGGCACGCGAACTCTTAAGCGGGAAATGTCGCTTTTCATGGCAGCTCCCATGGCATGTCCGGAACCTCTGGCTGCATCGACGGCAATATATTGACATATTTTTTCGGCGCGTTCCTTTCCGTATCCCAAAAGTTGCAGGATGTGGGGTAGCTGCTTTTCCAATGCCTTCGCGTCGGGAAACTGCTTGAGGGTTTTAGCCGACAGGTCTTCTTCGCTTATCGAACTGCGCGTCTTGAAACCGTCGTACCATATATCGTATGCCTGCAAGGGACGTCGCAGTCTTCTGCCGATAAGTTCTCCGATTTTCTCGTTTACGGGCGCCGAAAGAAAAGCTGTAAACATCGTTTCTACCTCTTCGAAAGTCATTTCCAAGCTTTGGTCGAATGCTCTTTTTATAGCGTCGGGATACAAGGGCGAATATTTATCGGATGCTTTGGCCGATTTGAACAGCTCGAGCAAAAAGGCATACCGCACATCCTTTTCTCTTTCGAATGTCGTTTCACTGCCGTCTCTGAAAAACTTGCTGTTCGTTGGACAGTAGTCGTTTCCTTTGACGTTGATCAGTTCACGGGGTATTTCCTGGTTAATGATTCTGATCATTAAGTCGTATATCAGTTTTTGCTTCGTCAGTCCCGTTTCAGTTCTGTCGTTATAGTTGCTTTTCAGCTCGTCGCGCAAGCCCCAGTGAGAGATGAGTCGCATGTCTTCAGGGAAATATCTTTTGCCCTGCTCATCTACAATATTGTTCATGTAGATATTGTAGTTGCTGATATACAGTTCGGCGCGTGTTGCAATTTCTTCGGCCTGCTGTTGCAGTTTTCCCGGCGTTCGCGAGGCAAAATACAATCCGAGATTTACAGCTGCATTTTCGTCTTCCGTCCACTGTAAACCTTTGGCGTTTCTTTCGTCCAGCGAGTAATAGGGGAAGTTGAGATGCAGTATCATGGCAAGCTTGTTGCCAAACCAGTCATCGTTTACATGCGCAAATGGCGACCATGAGGCAAAAATTTCGTCAATCGGAATCAAATCTCCGTTTTCAACATGTATGGGAAACTGCATCTCCCGTCCTACCTGGCTGAAATGGCCAAAAACGGTTTCCATATTTTTAGCAAAGCGGTCGGACAGCGTTTTTTTATCCTGGCTGTAATTGCTGATGCAAAATGTTTTAAATTCTTCCGGAGAACCGTCGCCGGCAATCCAAAAGTCGCCGGTCAGCGTTACTCCTCTCCGGATGAGTTCTCTGTCAGCTAAGGGGAATTTTGCTTCGAGTTCCTTTACTGTTTCATTGATTACTGCTGCCGGAATGTATTTTTCCATATTATCTGTGTTATTTATTTTTATTTCAATCTGTCTGCACGAAAAAAACAGAACAGGCAATATCAGGCAAATGTTTTTCATGACTTTTTCAATTCTTCCATTATTTGTTTTGCCAGTGTCGAGGCTTCTTTTTTGGACAGGGCTTCTGCGTATATCCGGATTACAGGCTCGGTGTTTGATTTTCGGAGATGAACCCATTTTTTTTCCATGTCAAAGTCGATCCTCACGCCGTCGATGTCCGATATTCTGTGCGACGAATATTTATCTTTGACTTTCTGTAGAATCATGTCAATATCCGTATCGGGAGTTAGCGTGATTTTGTTTTTGGATATAAAATAACTTGGATACTGGGCTTTCAGTTCCGAGCATTTTATTCTTTTCTGTGCAAGATATGAAAGGAAGAGCGCCACTCCGACTAAAGCGTCGCGTCCATAGTGCAGTGCGGGATATATCACTCCGCCGTTTCCTTCTCCTCCTATGACTGCGTTTACCCGTTTCATTTCGGCGACAACGTTTACTTCTCCTACTGCCGATGAAAAATATTGGCCGCCATGCTTTTCGGTAATGTCCCGTAGCGCTCTCGATGACGAAAGGTTCGAGACGGTGTTGCCGGGGGTTTTGCTAAGAATATAATCGGCAACCGCAACCAGGGTGTATTCTTCTCCAAAGAACGAGCCGTCCTCGCAAATGAGAGCCAGCCGATCAACATCGGGATCGACAACTATTCCCAAGTCGGCGTTTTTTTCGGGTACAAGTTCGGCTATTTCCGTCAAATGTTCCGGAAGCGGTTCGGGGTTATGCGGAAACTGTCCGTCGGGCGTACAGTTAAGTTCTATGATATGAACGCCCATGGATGCCAGCAGCCTTGGCATTGCAATGCCTCCTACAGAATTTACGGCATCGATCACAACTCTGAAGTTCGCCCTGTATATTGCGTCGATGTCAATCAGCGGCAAGTTGAGCACAGCCCGGATGTGTTCGTCCGTACATGTGTCGTTATATGTTATTTGTCCAAGGTCATCGACTTCGGAGAAATTAAATTGCGATTTTTCGGCAACGGCCAGCAGGTTTTTTCCATCGGCGTCGCTCAGAAACTCGCCCTGTTCGTTCAGCAGCTTCAAGGCATTCCACTGTTTTGGGTTATGGCTGGCGGTGAGAATAATGCCGCCGTTAGCATGAAGACTTGTAACTGCCATCTCCACTGTCGGGGTTGTTGCCATTCCCAGATCAATTACATCTATTCCCGATGCAATCAAAGTTCCGGAAATCACGCGGTTTACCATATCTCCCGACGGACGGGCGTCTCTGCCGATAACAACTTTCGGACGTCCGCACTCTCTATTCCTTTCTTTAATCCATAAAGAATAGGCGCTTGCAAATTTAACTGTATCCAGAGGAGTGAGGGCGTCGCCCGGCTGTCCTCCTATAGTTCCTCTTATTCCTGATATAGACTTAATTAATGCCATATTTTATATATTATTTTAATTGTTTAGCTGCGTTTTGTCCGGCCATGTATCCTGTTGAGAAAGCGATTTGCAGGTTATATCCTCCGGTATTAGCGTCGAGGTCGATAATTTCGCCGGCAAAAAAGAGGTTTTTCACTATTAGCGAGCACATTGTTTTTGGATTTATTTCCTGTAGGC
>JAISDK010000098.1 GCA_031264875.1 Prevotellaceae bacterium | reverse complement strand
CTTAACTTGACGACATTGATCCTTAGCTCAAGGCAAGGGTGTCCTATCGCGAGGGGGAATCCGAAAGAATCCGGCTTTCGACTAAAAGATTTTATCTTTCCATTACTTCCATTTTGCAGGCGATTTCCGTTCCCGAAAAGGCGATTCCCAGGAGCAATATCCGTCCGAGCGCCAGATTGAAGTAGCGACGTTCGCGTATTTGCATCATCGCTTCATTGAGAAGTGTTTCCTTGTCTTTGCTTTTATGATATTTCAATTCGGCAATCACCGTAAAACCGGGCTGTTTCCATACGGCATCAGCTCTGCCGGTATTGTTCGATACTTCCGAATGAACTTCGCAACCCATAAAACGCAGCCATACAAGGACGAGGGCATGATAATGCGCTTCACAATTCATTTTTAATTCATTTGGGACAGTTGCCACCAGGGTTTCGAGGCAATTGGCAAAGCCCTCTTCGTCGCAGTTACGGAGACGCGTCTCTATCGCGTTCCGCAGCTTGTCCAGTTCCTGCATCGGGTATTTCCCGTAAACGAGCAGCAACTGCATCAGTAAAGCCCTGTTCACTTCATAATTTGGAATGCCGAGCTTGTAATACGTCTCGCCATTTTCGCCGTTGCCAATTTCCTTAACCGTCAGATAGCCCGTTTGGAACAGCAAGGGTATTTCTTCCGGATTTTCGGGAGTATAACCATCCAGTAAACTGTCGTCCACAGATATTTCGTCGAGAACAATGTTAGTCCGGTTACGGCGTTGCAGCATCTCTATCAGAAAAGTGAGCGTACCGGTTTTAAACCAGTATGCCTTCAGTCTTTTCGCGTCAAAAAAGCACAGCGTCGAAAAAGGATTGTAAACAGATGTTTTGCCGTCCCACGAATAACCGTTGTAAAAAAAACGGATACGTTCAATCATTTTTTCCCGCGACCATCCAAAAGAATCGGCGACGTCGTCGATATATTCCATGAAATTACCCTCCAATTCTTCCTGCGTGTATCCGCAAATGGCTGCATATTTTTCGTTCAGTGTGATATCATTAAGATTGTTCAATGCCGAAAAGACCGAGAGTCCCGAAAATTTCGATACGCCTGTAATAAAAATGAAACGCAAATACTCGTCCGCGCCTTTCATTACCTGATAGAAATCGTGTATCGCTGTTCTTACGTCGTTCAGTTTATCGTCGAACAGATGGCTTGTAACGGGTTTATCGTATTCATCAATCAGAACGACTACTTTTTTGCCGGTCTTCCGATACAGGACACGAATCAATTCTCTAAAACAGTCAGGTGCAGACTGCATATTCAATGCAGCCTGATAATTTTGAGCGATTTCTTTCAGGTATGATACCATGCTTGTTTCCATAAGTTCCGGAGTGGAATGGTTTATCAGCGTCCAGTCGATTTTGATAACCGGATACTTTTGCGTCCAGTCCCATTTGTCGTAAATATACAGCCCTTCAAACAATTCCTTATGTCCCTTGAATAAGGCTTCAATCGTGCTTATCAATAACGATTTCCCGAAGCGGCGGGGACGGGATAGAAAATGAATTCTTCCATTCAGGATTATCTCGTGGATAATTTTTGTTTTATCTGCATATAAACAATCGTCGCTACGCAAAATTTCAAACGACTGTGTTCCGATTGGTAATTTCCTTATCATGACATTTTAATTTTATTACTTTTTTATCCGTCTTTAAAGCCCCAAAGATACGGCTTTTTCGATAATTCGTGATTATATCTTGATATATTGACTATTGATAAATTTTATAAACATGTGCATTTTTTCCTCCTGATTAATATTACGGAATTAGCGATTGGATTTTGCGCTTAAACAGCGTATTAAACTGACCTTCGCCTGAAGGCGAAGGGTTTACTGTCAGCTAAAGCCGACTAAAGGCTTGCGCATCCCCAATTGTGCATTATTGTAGGGGCAAGGCATGCCTTGCCCCTACATTAGGGTATGTGATTATCGGTTTCACAGATACGGTATATAGAAATATCCAATGCTCTTTTTAACTAAAGTCTTCGCCTAAAGGCGAGGGATTTTCCCCCGGAAGGAGACATTAAAAAGTTAGAATAAACACCCTTGTCTTCGGCTAGCGACTGGTCGCTACCTGCTTCCATTCTCAATTTTTGTTTTGCACCCGCCAGGCAAGGTAAGAGAAAGTTCACCTCAAGCCTCCAACAGAACCGAGCGTAAAAATCTTCCTTCATTTTGTCGCTGTTGCGGCTTTAGCAGCGAAAGCCATGGCTTTAACAACGGAAGCCATGGCTTTAACGACGGAAGCCATGGCTTTAGTGACGGAAGCCATGGCTTTAGTGACGGAAGCCATGGCTTTAGCGACGGAAGCCATGGCTTTAGCGACGGAAGCCATGGCTTTAGCGACGGAAGCCATGGCTTTAACGACGGAAGCCATGGCTTCTATGACGGAAGCTAAAGCTTCTACGTCAGAAACTTTAGCTGCAATGGCGGAAGCTATAGCTTTAAAGCTTCAAGTTCATCTTGACGCAGATTAGACGCAGGTCGGTATTGTTTTAACTCTGCAAGATTGAGTTAAACGTATTCAAATCTTCCCCTGTCTGTTTCTAACGTCAATTTTTTAGAATCGCTTTTTTCCACACGGCCAACAATCCGGGCGTCGATACCGTAGCTTTTCGATATGTCAATAAGGTCGCCGGCATAAGGTGCGGGGAGGTAGATTTCCATTCGGTGTCCCATGTTGAATACCCGGTACATTTCCTTCCATTCGGTTTTGGATTCCTGCCTGATGAGGTCAAACAGCGGCGGAACAGGAAAGAGATTGTCCTTAATAACGTGCAGACAGTCGATAAAATGCAGGATTTTCGTCTGGGCGCCTCCCGAACAGTGTACCATTCCATGGATATTTTGCCGGTGCAGCTTCAGAATATCTCTGATTACGGGAGCGTATGTTCTTGTAGGGGAAAGGATAAGTTTCCCTACCGGTATTCCGTTCACAGTGTCGGTCAGTTTTTTACTTCCGGAATATGCCAGATTCGGGGGCATTGCGGGGTCGAAGCTTTCGGGATACAGGGTCAAAAGAGGGTCGGAGGCAAGCACGTCATGACGCGCGGATGTCAGTCCGTTGCTGCCTGTGCCGCCGTTGTATCCGGTTTCGTACGAAGCCTGTCCGTACGAAGCAAGTCCAACAATTACATCTCCTTCGGATATTTTCGCATTGTCGATAATTTCGCTTCTTTTTATCCGTGCAGTGACGGTACTGTCCACAATAACAGTGCGAACAAGGTCGCCAACATCAGCTGTTTCGCCTCCGGTGAGGTACAGGTTTATGCCCAGTGACTGCATTAAATCGACAAATTCCTGTGTTCCTTCAATAATGGCCGAGATCACCTCGCCGGGTATCAGGTTTTTGTTACGTCCGACAGTCGAAGAAATCAGAATGTCGCCGGTAATTCCCACACACAGCAAATCGTCGGTATTCATCACTATAGCGTCCTGCGCTATTCCCTTCCACACGCTCATGTCTCCGGTTTCTTTCCAGTAAATATATGCCAGCGAGGATTTTGTCCCCGCACCGTCGGCATGCATAGCTATACAGTAGTCGGGATCACCCGTCAGGATATCCGGGATAATCTTGCAGAATGCTTTAGGAAACAATCCCTTGTCTATATTTTTTATCGCATTGTGGACGTCTTCTTTCGATGCGGAAACACCGCGCTGTTCGTATCTGTTCATTCAAATATTTTTGCTGCAAAAATAATTAAAAATCCAGAGGCAGACTCAAAGTAAAGCCTACAGCATCATATTTTCCATTCTTAAATCCTGCAAACACACCTGCTTCGAGAATCTTTGCGGAACCGATGGAATATCCAAATTCCGAGTAGTTTGCATCCGGAACAAACAGCGTACGCGCATAAAGCGATTCTTGAAACAGATATTTTTGAAGAAATGGAATGTTTTTGATGAACAGATAGGTCGAAGTGTAATTCAAATGTATCTGAAACCAGCTTTTGTCGGTTGAATAACTGTAGTTTGCCATGCAGAAGCTGTTTCGTAGCGGATTGGTTGTAAAAAACAGCTCGTTGCTGTTGCAATGTTTGAAATCGGGAAAATATACCCGTTTTGACGACAGGAATGTTCCGGCATTAGCCAGGTATTCAAGCCTGTTGAATGCATTGAATGCTATTTCCTGCCGGATACTGAATTCTGCCTTGTCGAACGAAGCCGAATGGACGTTATTCACAGCGATACCTTTTTCGTAATTGAATGTAAATGTGGGGTATTTCGATGAAACGTACTGTTTTCGCCCGTTTATTATCCGGTAACGGTAATGTGGGGTATATTCCAGCTGTACAGCTACTTTGGTCAATGTATTGTCGGGCATCGGGGATAACTGTCCGTCGGGCAGGTTCGGCGCAGGCATTTTTTTTGAAATGCTGCAGGATGTGTTGTTTTCCAAAGCATTACGCTTTGCATATTCGAGGCTTGCCGTCACGGACAGGCCGTTTGCCGCATCAATTCTGTTCGAGACTGTGATATGCCGTTTTTGAAAGAATTTTATGGAATTGTGTGCGGCAAATAATGAGAACAGTGAGTTTACCAGACGCGAACCGCCCCCTATCTGATTGAAATCGAAGGTTGAATTTCCTCCCGACACAGTGAATTTTCCATTCCTCACCGGAGCGTACCCGAATACTCCGGATGCCTGCCAGTTTACAGTTTTTCGGGCAGTTACATAATGAACGGAAGGAGAAATGCTCAACGAGCGCTTTTCGGGAAAATCGACTTCGAAAGTAAGCTTGTGTCCCAGCCATATACCGTCAACAAAATTATATTCGGGTACAGTTCCCAGCAGTCCGCCGTATATAAGCCAGCTGTTTTTCCCAAGATTGGCACGCGAACTGGAAACAACTTTCCATAACCACGAACTTGATTCTTTGCCGCCGGAATTTGTCCGTACCTGTTCGAACTTGATTTCCAGACTGTCTTTCTTTTTGTAACTGGTGATTTCCTCAGCCTGCAGGGGCAAGCTGCGGATTTGTGTCCAGTAAACCGAATCGCGCGATTTGGCTAAGGAATCCACCGTCAGGTGTACATCCTTTTGCGGGGATATTTCGAGCGATTCACGCTTTTTTCCGATTTCCTCCGGTTCTGTCACTTCCCGCATCAGTCCGGCGATTTTGAAGGCATCCCGATTGGAGAAATTGTCTTTCGACAGCAGTGTTTCAAGTTTCTGTTCCGCTTTCAGCTGCTTTTCCATTTTTGTTT
>JAISDK010000096.1 GCA_031264875.1 Prevotellaceae bacterium | reverse complement strand
TGAATCCTGTCATTGACGAAATGAAAGCCGTATTTTCATCCGTTCCGTACGGGATAGACCATACTTTGAATGTTCTGGAGAATGCCCGGCAAATCATTAAGGCGGAAAAAACGGACTGGGAGTCATCCGTAATTGTTGAACTTTCATCTGTTTTGCACGATATTGGAGCGCTTGAGGCACAAAGAAAACACGGAAGCATGGAAGGCTGTTTTCAGGAACAGGAAGGTCCTGCCATTGCACGGAACATTCTGGAAAAATATGATTACGAGCCATCCATTATTGACCGGACATGCTTTATCATCGCCCATCATCATACTCCCGAAAAGATTGACGGTGTGGACTTTCAAATCCTGTGGGAAGCGGATTTAATAGAAAACATGCAGGTTTCGGAAGTAATTAAAGATGCCGTAATGTTAAAGCAGTTTATTTCAGATAATTTTAAAACCGAAAGCGGGAAGGCTCTGGCTTTTAGCAGATATGCCGGAGCATGAGCGAAAAACTGACCGATATTTTTCAAAAAAATAAACAGCACAATGAATGTACTGTTTATTTACTTACAATTTTCGCACTTTATAATAATTTAATTTTATATGTCTGTTTACATAAAGCGAATGTCAAAATATCATAATACTCCCTGTGCCAGAATAGTTTTTGCAACTTTCATGAAACCGGCTACGTTGGCGCCCTTGACATAATTGACATGGCCATCGGCTTCGGTACCGTATTTTACACACTGGGCATGAATGTTTTGCATGATATTTTTGAGTTTAGCGTCCACTTCTTCGCGAGTCCACGACAGACGGATGGAATTTTGCGTCATTTCCAGACCCGAAGTAGCCACGCCTCCTGCGTTTGCCGCCTTGCCGGGAGCATACAGTATTTTTGCGTTCTGAAATACTTCAATGGCGCCGGGAGTGGAGGGCATGTTGGCGCCTTCCGATACGGCGATACAACCATTGGCTACCAGAGTTTTTGCATCGTCGGCGCTGATTTCGTTCTGGGTAGCCGACGGAAGGGCTATATCGCACTTTTCGCCCCACGGACGTGCGCCTTCGACATATTTGCAATTGTATTTTTCCGCATATTCACGGATACGTCCGCGATATATTTCTTTCAGTTCCTTGACATATTCCAGTTTTTCGCTGTCGATGCCGTCGGGATCATAGACATACCCGTTGGAATCGGAGAGTGTTACCACTTTGGCGCCGAGTTCAATGAGTTTTTCCACCGTGTATTGTGCAACATTTCCGGAACCGGAAACTGTACATACTTTGTCTTTTATGTCGATGTTCCGTGTTTTCAGCATTTCGAGCAGGAAATAGATGTTTCCATATCCTGTAGCTTCAGGACGGATCAGCGAACCGCCAAATTCCAGTCCCTTTCCGGTAAATGTGCCGGTAAATTCCTTTGACAGTTTCTTGTACATGCCAAACATGTACGCTATTTCACGTCCGCCAACTCCGATGTCACCGGCGGGAACGTCGATATCTGGACCGATATGTTTCCACAGTTCAAGGACAAAGGCCTGGCAGAAACGCATTACTTCGGCATTCGACTTGCCTTTTGGCGAAAAATCGGAACCGCCTTTGGCTCCGCCCATTGGAAGAGTGGTCAGTGCATTCTTGAATGTCTGTTCAAATGCCAGGAATTTCAGGATCGACGGGTTAACCGAACTGTGAAGACGGATGCCTCCCTTGTACGGGCCAATTGCATTGGAATGTTGGATACGGTAGCCCATGTTAGTTTTGATGTTGCCGCGATCGTCCACCCATGTTACTCTGAATGAGAAAATTCTGTCGGGGATGCACAATCTTTCAATTAAGTTTGCTTTTTCAAATTCTGGGTACTGGCTGTAAGTTTCTTCTATGGATTCCAATACCTCCATCACTGCCTGATGGTATTCCGGTTCATTCGGAAATCTTCTTTTTAAATCGTCTAATACTTTTTGCGCGTTCATTTAATTAATTCACTAATTTAATTTAACAATATATAATGTTTTTCCTTCCAAAAAACGCGCGAAGGTAGAAATAATATTGTAAATGCAAATTTTTAATTGATAATATCGTGTTGTACAGGTTATTTTTTTGTGTACGGGCAGCCGGTGAAGGGACTGTTTGGAACGGCTTTACTTTTAATTGTTACCTTTGCGCCCGGTTTTGGGAATGGTACGGTATGAATATGAATAGCAGTTGGATAAAGTGTAAATTCACCAAAAGCATGGATACTTACGACGATAATGCCCATGCGCAAAAGGAAATCGCAGGCAAGCTTGCCGCCCTGGTATCCGCACTGTATCCGCACATGCCCGAAACGGTATTTGAAGTAGGCTGCGGTACGGGATTGCTGACAAAGAATATTATTCCCCTCTTTGCCGGTGCATACTATTATCTTAACGATATAAACGAAAAGGTTGAATTTCTGATGCCTGCTCTGTTTCCGGAAAACAATTTCACGTTTATCGGAGGTGATGCGCAGTCGGTTGATTTTCCCTGCGGAATGGATTTGGCCGTATCTTCATCCACTGTGCAATGGTTTGACAGTCTTCCCGTTTTTGTAAGAAAGGCACACAGGTGCCTTTCGGAAAAGGGATACATGTTTCTGTCCACATTCGGAAAAAACAATCTTAGGGAAATACGCCGAATAACGGGAAGGGGACTTGAATATTCTTCTCCGGAAGTTTTGAGAAATTTGTTTTCGTCGGATTTTGAAGTGCTGCATCTCTTTGAGGAAGAAATACGTGTGCCGTTTAACTCGCCGGTCGAAATACTTTCGCATTTCAGGAAAACCGGAGTAAATGCCGGCTGTTCGGGGACGATGCGGACACGGTCGGACGTAAAGTCGTTTTGCGACATGTACGGCAAAATGTTTTCAGACGGAACAAAAGTAATATTAACATATAATCCGGTGTATCTGGTGCTAAGGAAAAGATAATGGGACGGATATTTTTTGTAACGGGAATTGATACCAATATAGGTAAAAGTTATGCAACAGGCTATCTTGCAAGGGAATTTGCATCGAAAGGCGACAGTGTTATCACTCAAAAACTGATTCAGACGGGAAACAGCGGTATCTCGGAAGATATTGAAATCCACAGGAAAATAATGGGAACAGGGCTTCTTCCCGAAGATCTCGACGGCACGACCTGTCCAATTGTGCTGACGTATCCCGCTTCGCCGCATCTTGCAGCGCGGATTGACGGCGCAGGAATAGATTTGAACTGTATAAAAAATGCTACGGCTGTTTTGCAGGGGAAATATGACGTGACGCTCATAGAGGGCGCCGGAGGCTTAATGACGCCGCTGACCGAAAACTGTACAACTCTGGACTATGTCAGGGACATGAAATTTTCTGTGTTTGTGGTGACGTCGCCGAGACTTGGCAGCATAAACCATACTCTGCTGACGCTCGAAATGTGCCGGTATGCGGAAATTGACGTGGCCGGAGTGATATATAACAGATTCAGTGTCGAGGACAGTCTGATTTGCGAATCTACAGCGCAGTACCTTAAAGGCTATATGGAAAAATATCTGCACGAAAGTGTGTGGAAAGAAATAGGTTGAAAAATAAAATTCACCGCGTATGCATTGCAGTCAAATGAAAAATACTACCTTTGCCGCCTGTTAGTATTTAAATTAAGGAGATTGATTTATGAATGAATCTATTATTACAGCGGGAAACAAGATAAAGTCTGTAAGAGAATTAAAATTTATTGACGTTGAAACGGTCGCGGAACGCACGGGGCTTACTGCCAGCCAGATTGAAATGATTGAAAACGGGGAATCCGTATCTCTGGCTCCTCTTATCAAGATTGCAAGGGCTTTGGGGGTAAGACTGGGAACTTTTCTGGACGATATCGAATCGGACGGACTTGTTGTGTGCCGAAACGAGGATTACAACAAGGGCGTAAGATTCAATGCCTCATGCGGCAATACGAAACATCTGGACTACTACTCTCTGGCAAGAGCCAAATCGGGACGGTACATGGAGCCGTTTATTATCGAGATAAACAATTCAAAAGGTGATGATTTCACTTTTTCATCGCATGAAGGAGAGGAATTTATCTACTGTCTGGAGGGAACTGTGGAAATAGTGTACGGACAGGAAAGCTGTACTCTTAATTCCGGCGACAGCATTTATTACGATTCGATAGTGGAACACGGAATTCAGGCTGTGAATGGAAAGGCTAAAATTCTGGCTGTAGTTTACGCTCCGGTTTAGTGGAAAACGTATTCATTGTCCCGTTTTAATCAAATTAACCGTTTATTTTGAATAAAAGTAATCCGGCACAAGCTGTTCTGTTTACGGCTTGTGCCGGATACATTAACCGGACGGCCTCGCACCCGGCTATCAATTATTTTTCAGCAGATTGTCGATACGTTCCAGTTTATCCAGCGATTCATCGACATGGAAATGCAGTTCGGGAACGATGCGCAGCTGATGCCTTACCTTTTTGCCCAGTTCGGCTCTTATCGACCTGTTTTCCTGTTCTACCTTTGCTATTACGTCCGCCGATTTGTCCGACGGGAATATGCTGATAAATATTTTCGCAACCGAGAGGTCGGGAGATATGCGTACTTCGCTGACGGTTATCATTGCGCCCCCGTAGGCCGCCATTCCGCGCAGTTGAAATATTTCACCCAGATCCTTTTGTATTTGCCGGGCGATTTTTAATTGTCGTGTATTATCCATTATTTATAAATTCTATTAATTTTTGAGAGCTGATTTCAGGTTCTTCCAGAAATCCTGCATGACCGGAGTTTTCCAGTATCAGGGCTTTCGCATTCGGAAATTTTTCGATTAATCCTGCCGCAACAGTTTCGGAAATATACTTGTCTTTTCTACCGAATATAAACAGCAAAGGCTTGTCGAATCCGGCGAGAAACGGGTTCATGTCCCTGCGGCTTTTCATTCCTCTCAGACAGGCGATAATTCCTTCGGGTTCGGAGATTGCCGCATTTTCGGAAATCATTGCAATTGCCTCTTCCATTCTTTTAAGATTTTCGCCGGCAAACATGCTGGCTATATTGACTTTTAGAATCAAGTCCAGTTTACTTTCTTCGATCAGCGCTATTTCGCGGTCTCTGTTCTGTTTTTTCTCCTCGGTATCGGGGTTGGGCGTAGAATGGAAAAGGCACAGTTTTTCTGTCTGTTCGCCATATTTTTCGGCAAAGGCCAGAGCTACATAACCGCCCATGGAATGACCTGTGATGGTTGCCCTGTCAACTTTCGAATGATTCAAGACTTCGGCTACGACATCCGCCATAAATTCCATACTGTTTTCGTCCTGTTGTGTTCCCGACAGTCCGTTACCGGGCAAGTCTATAGCTATAACACGGAAATGAGGTTTCAGAAGCTTGGTGAAACCAGCCCAGACTTCGCTTGTTTCCAGATACCCATGCAGAAGTGCCACGGTTTTTTCACCTTTTTTTGTATCGCTTATATATACCGGTATTCCGTTGCAGGTTTTAAAATATTCCATGTCAATTCAAGATTTACCTGCGTCCAGTTTTTTTATGATTCGGTTTCAAGCCGCCTTTTGCAACTGTTTTCATCATTTTTTTCATTTCTTCAAACTGCTTCAACAGCTGGTTTACCTGTGCAATATCCGTTCCGCTGCCGCCTGAGATACGTTTACGCCGGCTGGTGTTTATGATGTCGGGATGTTCCCGTTCCTGAGGGGTCATGGACTGGATAATTGCTTCGATTTTCTTGAATGCATTGTCGTCAATATTCATGTTTTTAGCCATTTTACCGACTCCGGGAATCATTCCCATCAAGTCCTTCAGGTTTCCCATTTTCTTTACATGCTGGATTTGCTTGTAGAAATCGTTAAAGTCGAACTGATCTTTGACTAATTTTCGTTGCAGTTTTTTTGCTTCTTCATCATCAAACTGTTCCTGAGCCTTTTCTACAAACGACACGATGTCGCCCATTCCAAGGATACGGTCGGCCATTCTTTCGGGATAGAAAATATCCAGCGAATCCAGCTTTTCTCCCGAACTCATGAATTTGATTGGCTTGCTGACAATTGAGCGTATCGACAGGGCGGCTCCTCCACGGGTATCGCCATCGAGTTTGGTGAGTACAACTCCGTCGAAATTCAGCCTGTCGTTAAACTCTTTAGCGGTATTTACGGCGTCCTGGCCGGTCATGGAATCTACGACGAAGAGCGTTTCCTGGGGAACGACGGCTTTTTTTATTGCCGTTATTTCGGCCATCATTTCTTCATCTATTGCCAGGCGTCCGGCGGTATCGATCACAACAACGCTGTAGCCGTGCTGCCGGGCATGTTTAATTGCATTTAATGCAATTTCAACGGGATTCCTGTTTTCTTCCTCGCTATATACGGGGACGCTTATCTGCTGTCCAAGAATTTTGAGCTGCTCGATGGCCGCAGGACGGTAAACGTCGCAGGCTACCAGCAGTATGGTGCGCTTCTTTTTTGTTTTGAGATAATTAGCCAGTTTTCCGGAGAAAGTGGTTTTACCCGAGCCCTGCAGTCCGGCAATCAAGACTATAGACGGTTCGCCGCTGATATTTATCTGGGCGGCTTCTCCACCCATCAGGGCTACAAGTTCGTCGTGAACTATCTTCACCATCATCTCGCCGGGCTTGACTGAGGTGAGGACATTCGAACCCATGGCCTTTATTTTTACATCGTCGGTAAAAGTTTTTGCCACCTTGTAACTTACGTCGGCGTCCAGCAATGCCTTCCTGACGTCTTTCAGTGTATCGGCAACATTTAACTCCGTGATGCGGCTCTCGCCCCTTAACAATTTGAATGAACGCTCCAGGCGTTCCGATAAATTTTCAAACATACAAATTATATTACGAAATTTCCTAATCGGCGGCAAAATTACAATAAAAATACATAACAGGGCATTATTGTTTGCTGTGGGGATGTGTGACATAAATCCTGCAAGGCTGCAAATTGGTAAATATTAAGCCTGTATCAATACAAAGGCGTTTGAATCCCAATAATCCAGAACTCTTTAACTCTCGCAGATTGTATTGTCACAATTTTCAAACCCGGCGGTTAAAACCACCGGATATATTGGACGTTGATTTTGCGACAGTAATCCTGATTGATGTATCAATGTTATTGACAGTAGAGACGTGGCGCGCCACGTCTCTACTTAAATTTGACCGGTGACTGAACCGGTTAATCGTAACATGAATTAATAATTTGAACAATATAATTCAGTTTCACAATTTGTGAAACAATTAATCTTCATCGTATTTGCTAAATTCAGTGTCGATGTCAAGATTTTCAGCCCAGCGGTAGATAAAAGCCGAACCGGCATTGATGCTGTGAAGCGTCGGCTCGCCGCCTTCATGGTCAAGAAACACGAGCTGCGGTTCGCCATAGCTGTTCTTTTTTTTCGGATGGAAAAACCAGCAGTCGGAATAATCCCAGATACAGCCTGTCAGCTTGTAAACGCTTTTTATGCCATAGTCGGCAAGGTCTTCGTCCTCTATTCCGATGTCGCCCACGTC
>JAISDK010000069.1 GCA_031264875.1 Prevotellaceae bacterium | reverse complement strand
TATCAATATATCAATGCCTTTACGCAATGAACAATGGATTCTTCACATCATGCTGCCGAAGCCTGTTCTGTCATTTGGGATGCTTTTTCATCGACGCCGACGGCTCGGAAATACCCCTTCATTCGCCGTCTTGTGCAGAACAGAATCATTTGCCGCGTACCGAAATTGACCGCCGGCGAGTACACTCTAAAAATTGTCACACGGTTCACACGCAAAGCCAATTTGTTCAACGATTTCCGTACCATTGCCGGTTACAGTCATAGCACCTGCACGGGTTAGCAAGTGCCACCTGCGCGGGTTAGCAAGTGTCACCTGCACGGGTTAGCAAGTGTCACCTGCACGGGTTAGCAAGTGCCACCTGCACGGGTTAGCAAGTGTCGCCTGCACGGGTTAGCAAGTGTTGCCTGTACGGGTTAGCAAGTGTTGCCTGTACGGATTTACATGGGATGTATTCCACAATATAGTGTTTAGCACGACAGATGACACAGATTGAACAGATGTACACAGATAATTATCCGTTAATCTGCGTTTATCCGTTCAATCTGCGTCATCTGTGTGCTAAAAATCACATCCGGCGAGACACTTTGGAATACACCCTTTGCACGTAGCCGAAACTCTATTCACTGAATTTATTCTAACTTTGCCGAAATTTTTGTAAATGGAATTAATGTGGAAAACGGAACGGTTAAAAGTATCACTGTCGCAATACAACAGCTACGATTACAGCTGGGAAAGAGCGTATTTTGATGGACATAACGGTGGCTATCTGGTAATCTGCAAGGAACGGATTACACAAGGGAATATCAATAAGCAGGAAAAAGAAAAGTACGATAAGGAATACAGTATGTGCATGATATTAGTGCAAAACGGATACAGAGTGGAATATCTTAAAATGACAGAGGGAAGTTTCGATATTTATCTGAATGGAAAAAGCGCCGACCTGAAAAAGACTGCGGGCAGCGGTAACATAGTGAAGTATGCCAAAAAAGCGATTGAAAAACAGGGTGCCGAAATTGTTGTGTTTGAATTTGAAAAAGAGACAGCCCGTATTAAGGAAGAATTGAAGGTGCTGAAAGAAAAAGGGACAAAGGTAAAATATTACTTTTCAAACAATCCGGACAAAATCATGGATTTGTAAAATCAACAAACCCCCTTGCGGGGGGTTGAGGCTGGTACGAACCTTTCGGCACATCCCTGTCCGTTGATAACGCTCAACGGCATAAAAGCGTTGCAAAGGTATGTATTATTTTTAATCTGCAAAAAAAAAATGCAACAGCTTAAAATAAAGAATTAACCCGAATATGCGTTTTTTATTTACTTTTGCAAAAAATGTACAGAATATGACAGCATCTACAATATTTAATCCCAATGAATTGGGACGTCCTAACGGTAATTTTTTCGCCTTACCCTACAGTTCCGGAGAAGGGGACATTGAGATTATTTCCGTTCCGTGGGATGTAACGGCGTCCTATAAGGCGGGAACATCCGGAGGCCCGAAAGCCATGATGGATGCTTCGGTACAGATAGACCTTTTTGACTCTGACATGGAAAAAGCATGGGAGATAAAAGTCTCGAACACAGCGTTTGACCTGTACCGGTTAAACAAAGAAAACAGAGCTGTAGCCGAAACAGTCATCGCTCATCTCGAAAAGGGAGGAAGCGCTGCCGACAGTGATATTGTCCATTTGCTGAATCAGGTAAATCAGTCGTCCGAGATAGTCAACCTTCTGGTTTATAACACAGCAAAGAGCATTTTGGATAAAGGGAAAATTGCCGCAGTAGCAGGAGGAGAGCACAGCGTACCTTTCGGGCTTATAAAAGCAGTGTCCGAAAAATATCCGGAAACAGGCATTTTGCACATCGACGCTCATGCCGATTTGCGTCGCGCCTACGAAGGATTCACGTATTCCCATGCCTCAATAATGTATAACGTAATCAGCGAACTGGAAGGAATATCGAAGATAGTGCAAGTTGCCGTGCGTGATTTTTGCGAAGAAGAAGCAACACTGTCGGGCAGTAATGACAAAATCATGACATTCTACGACAGTTATCTCAAGGACAGACAGTACGAAGGCGAGACCTGGAAAAACCAGTGCGCCGAAATCATCTCCCATCTGCCCGGTAACGTGTATATCAGTTTCGATATCGACGGGCTGCATCCGCATCTTTGTCCGGCTACAGGTACGCCTGTTCCCGGAGGCCTGGAGTTCGAACAGGCGATATACCTTATAAAACAGGTGGTTTTTTCGGGAAGGCGGATAGCAGGATTCGATTTGACCGAAGTTTCTCCCCCGGCTTACGGAGACTGGGATGCAAATGTTGGCGCCAGAATACTCTTTAAATTATGCTGTTACACAATAATGTCGAATTAATTCACATGCAGCATGCTGTAAAATGATTTTAATCATATAAATTTGCAGCCTGTAAAATGTTAAATATATTTAAATAAAAGAAGAAATGGAAATCCTTATAATGGCGTCGCAGCTTATTCTTTCACTGTCGATTTTGGTACTGGTTCATGAGTTCGGACACTTTATTTTCGCCCGAATGTTCAACGTGCGGGTTGAGAAATTCTATATATTTTTCGATATAAAGTTTGCACTGTTCAAATATAAACCCCGAAATTCGGAAACGGAATACGGCATAGGCTGGCTGCCCCTCGGCGGATACTGCAAAATATCCGGAATGATCGACGAATCAATGGATACCGAAACATTGAAAAACGAACCGCAACCATGGGAATTCAGAAGCAAACCGGCATATCAAAGATTGCTGATAATGCTGGGAGGCGTGCTGTTCAACGTGATACTTGCCTTTTTCATCTATGTGGGAATGTTGGCATACTGGGGCGAGGAATATCTTGCAAACAGAGACGTGAAATACGGCATCCTGTGCGATTCGGTAGCCTTGGAAATGGGCTTCCGCGACGGCGACAGAATACTTGCAGTCAATGGCGAGCCTGTCGAAAACTTTTATGATGTGCAAAAGAAAATGATGCTCTACAGGGAAATGAACATAAGCCTGCAAAGAGGCGACGAAGTAGTAAACATATCGCCCGATTATTACACATACATATCGTACATGGTCAAAAACCGCTTCATCGAACCTGCTATCCCGTTCGTAGTGAACAGTATCTCCGATTCGTCGCAAAACAGGCTGTCGGGACTTGTACCCGGCGATGAAGTTATCGGAGCGGCAGGGATTATGACCGATAATATCAAGAATATCAAGAACATTCTTGCCGAAAACAGGGGACAGAATATCGAACTCAAAGTACGCCGGGGCAATTCGAGTGTGGACATTCCCGTACAGGTAAACGACAATGGCATGATTGGAGTAATTTTGAAAAACGACATGAGAGAGTTTTTTAAGTTCGAGAAAAAAAACTACAATATCCTCCAAGCGTTTCCTGCCGGTCTTAAAAAGGCTAAAACACAAATATCCGACCAATTATGCGAAATACGCCTGATGGCCACGCCCAAAACGAAGACATATAAACAGGTAGGAAGCTTCATCTCGATAGCAAAAATTTACTCCCCTCAATGGGACTGGCACAGATTTTGTGATATAACGGCGTTGTTATCAATTATGCTTGCGGCGTTGAATCTGTTACCGATACCGGCGCTTGATGGAGGACATGTTATGTTCTTATTGTACGAAGTGATTACAAGACGCAAACCGAGTGACAAGTTTCTCACATACGCACAAGTGGCGGGAATGGTAATACTGCTGTTCATAATGGTTTACGCTATCGGAAATGACATCGTCAGGCATATATTGAATTAACTGGTAAAAAAAGATATAATGGTTTAAAGATTATTCAGTATGAAACGGTTCTTATGTATATCGGTCATTGCAATTGCTTTAATGCCGGTCATTTCGTGCGGAGACAGCACAAATATCCCCAAGCCGGGAGCAACAGGTAAAATCGGTGAATTGTTGATTATTATCGACAATTTTTACTGGGATTCGGAAATTGGAGACACTATACGCTCCATATTCGAAAGGCCATATCCGGGACTGGCAAATCCCGAAAAGTTTTACACTCTGCTTACCACAGCAAATTCGTCGTTTCTGCCGGTAATGCAAAAACACAGAAACATCTTGCTGGTGAGCATCTCCAGCGAGTTCTCGGAAACAAAGCTTACAGTAAGCCGCGACCTTTGGGCTACCCCTCAAATTGTGCTTAATGCAGTAGGCGCCGACATTGCCGCCGTAGCTAAAATCTTGAGCGACAAGCGCGACTATATGGTAAGCCTCTACGAGCAGGCAGAACTGGAACGGCAGTCGCAAAGCGTCAAGGCATTTTCCGATACAATGATAAGCCGCATAATAAAAGAGAGGTTTGACGTTGAACTGCACGTAACTGCCGGATACTATACCGTAATGAGAAACAATGACGATTTTATATGGCTCGAAACCCAGTCGAATCACAACAGTATCGGCGTGTTTGTATATTCGTTTCCTTTTGTCGATGACAGTACGTTTACTGTTAAATATCTGGTAAACAAAAGAGACTCTATCATGAAGGAAAAAGTTCACGGCTCAAGAGACAGCAGCTGGATGACGACAACGAAATTTATTATGCCCGAACTGGAAATAAAGAAGTTCAAGGGTCTTCAGTACGGTGAATTGAGAGGTCTCTGGGAACTGGTAAACGATTATATGGCCGGACCATTTGTAAGCCGCTCGTATGTTGATGAAAATAAAAGGCGCATAGTTACCGTCGAAGGTTACATATATGCTCCGCGCTTCGACAAGCGGGATTATGTTCGCAGAGTGCTGGGGATAATCAATACTTTTGCCTTTAACAGTGGAAAAACAGCAGATAAAGTAACCGAAGAATAATACAATATGGCAACAACTTCAAAATACTGTTTCAGATGTGTTTCGTGCGGAAAAACTATCGACGGATTCGGACAGTGGCTGTCCTGTGGCAGGCAGTGTCCCAAATGCGGCAAGGACAGAATCGAAACCGTTTACCATGATTACAGCGGTCTCAAATCGTTAATATACAGTAAAGAATGTAGAGTAAACACTATATGGAGATATTTTGACTGGCTTCCTTTGGAAAATCAAAACAGCACGGTTTCATGCGGAGAAGGAGACATAAGCGTCGAACGATGGAAATTCCTGGAGGAATATGCTGCTTCTCTGAATATCAACTGTCAGGTGTGGGTATATCGCAATGACGAAAACTGTGCTACAGGCACATTCAAGGATGCGGGGGCCTCGCTGGCGGCAAGCGTGCTTAAAGAATATAATATTGAAAACTATGTTGTTGCAAGTACAGGCAATGTGGCGAACGCTTTTGCCTTCTACATGAGTAAAGCCGGAATTTCGCTGTATGCCTTCGTTCCCGAAAATGCACTCGCAATGAACAGCGCCGGAGTGAGTTATTATGGACAAAGAGTGTTCCGGGTTTTGGGCGATTATGCGAAAGCCAAAAAGATGGCAAGAGAATTTGCCGATAAGCACGGCTTTCTGATTACGGGAGGAAATACTGATCCTTTACGTGTTGAAGCAAAGCGAACTATGGTGTTCGACTGGCTGAGAAACATGCCCGAATTTCCAACCGTATATCTGCAAGCGCTGAGCGGAGGCACCGGACCTGTTGCTATAGAAAAAGCTATAAGGGAAACAGAAGACCTTGGACTGTTATGTAAACTGCCTCGTTTCCTGATGGTTCAACCCGACGGCTGTGCGCCTATGGCTGATGCATGGGCAAAAGCCAAAGCTCGCTCTTTTCCGGAAGGCTGGCAGAACGATTATCCTGTTTACAACAATCCTGATACAAAAATCCCTACGCTGGCAACCGGAAATCCTGCTACTTATCCTGTAATTGGAGAGCTGGTAAACCGGTCGGGCGGAGATATCTTTTCGTTTGATGAATCAAAATGTGAAGATGTTGCAAGAGCGGTGGCGTTTGAGACCCTTGCAGGAATAGGTCCCGCCTCGTCCGTCGCTCTGGGCGGCTTTTTCGTGGCGCTTAAAAACAGCCTGATAAAAAACGGAGACGTTGTGATGATCAATATCGGAGAGGGACTGAATCGCGCTCCGGAGTTCCTGAAATCGCTGACTTACACTGAACAGAAAGTGTCCCGTACCGACGAATGTGAACTTATCGACCGCAAGAAACTGCAAAGAGAGTTGTGGAACAAAATCAATTTGATGTGATGGGTTCCAATGCGGTAATATTTTCCGGTTCTTTCAATCCTGTACATATAGGCCATTTGGTTATAGCAAATTATATCGTAGAATTTACTTCTGCCGACGAATTCTGGTTTGTCGTGAGTCCGCACAATCCTTTTAAATCCATCAGCGAACTTGCCGGCTTTCACCACAGACTGAATATGGTGAATATTGCTTTTGAAGAACTTGGCTTGCCAATAGTGGTGAGCGATATTGAAAACTCTTTGCCTCAACCGTCATATACAATAAATACTGTCAATGCGCTTGCGGAAAAGTATCCCGACAAAAAATGGTCGCTGTTAGTCGGGGCGGATAACTTAGTTAATTTTCACTTGTGGAAAGATTCTGCCAAAATCCTTGAACGTCATCAGTTGCTGGTATATCCCCGCACGGGGTTCGATGATGACCAACTTTATGAGAAAAACAGCGCCTCGAAAATAAATGCCCCCGTTATTGAAATATCTTCGACGTTTATCCGTAACAATATATCCAAAGGTCATAATCTTAGAGCGTTCCTGCCAAAAGGCGTGTTCAGGTATATCTGCGAGAATGGATTGTATGGAATATTAAACGGTGGCATCTCTAATTAAGGAACTTAATTCATTCATGTAAAGTTTCAGCAGCCCAGAACGGTCACACTGGCTGTTTCATCGACTGTCCACGAAATTCTTTCTTCCCACGACAGTTCCCTGACTTTGGGACGACGGTCGAAAATCATCAGCCAAGCGGGAGCAGAAGCATCTATCCTGTCGCGATACTGACGAATCTGGTCCAGGCCTTCTTCCCTGACAATGGCGGGAGTGTCGTAGTAATAAATGATTTTCACTTCGATGATATAGCATTTTCCTGCATATTCCACAGCCAGATCCATTCGTCCGCGACCTGCGGCATATTCCCTGTCGATATGTCCTCCTCCGTTTGTCACTCGCTGAAGGAAGGCCATGAGTAAAAG
>JAISDK010000065.1 GCA_031264875.1 Prevotellaceae bacterium | reverse complement strand
GCACAAATAAAAAGTGATATGAATAAAAGAGTGTTAGCAGCTATTACAGCAAGTATGAGTTTGTGGATGATTTTTGCGTGTTCGCAGAAATATCAGGGTGAATTGTTGCCGGTGCAGGATGAAAGTACAGGCAAGTGGGGGTATGCCGACACAACGGGGAAAAGCGTGATTGCGCCCCAATGGGACATGGCAGGCGTTTTCTCGGAAGGTCTGGCGGTAATCGGGTTAAACGGCAAATATGGTTTTGTCGATTCAACGGGAACTGAAGTGATTGCGCCCAAATGGGACACGGCAGGCATTTTTTCGGAAGGTTTGGCGGCAATCAGATTAAATGGCAAATACGGTTTTGTCGATAAAATGGGAAATGAAGTGATTCCCGTAAAATATGACAAGGTTGAACCATTCTCCGGAGGGCTGTCGCCGGTCGAACTGGATTATATGAACGGTGTGATTGATACCGCCGGAAAAACAGCTGTTCCGTTTCAGGCTAAGGAACTGAAATTTGAAGGTGGAAGCTGTCGAGTAATCGATTTTGCTCCGATCTCCATAGGTAACAAACTTGAAGGATTGGATATTAAAGACGGAGAAAAGACTTTTCAGCTGAATTTCACTTACTCCCTGAACGCCGGCGTTAAAGAAAATGCCCTCTCAGTCCTGGGTGTTGAAGGAAAGTTCGCAGACCCGGACGGGAAAACTTATAAAGCGGGAGTGGCACTGCAATTATGGGGTATGGGTGGAGAGAATGTTACTTATAGCCTGATAGTGGCAGTCCCCAAAGATCTGGATGTGGGAACGCTCAATTTTGTGTTCGACAATCAGAAAATACCATTGAAATCATTTATCAAAAAATAATATTAACCGCCTCCCCTCGTAAGGGAGGCACAAAAAGTAAGTAAGATGAAAAGAACGATTGTATTAGTAGCTATCATAGCGATAGCCTCAGTTGGCAATGTATGGTCGCAAACGGCTTCAGGCAAAAATACCGGCGCTCCGAAAACACTGTTACGGATGATTAAAGCCGATGTGCCCGACAGCGTAGTGTTTACATTGACGCAGGGAAAGGAAGTAGCCGTAAAACAAGGTATCAGCGTGTATCTTGTTTCGGGAGAGCAAAGTTACGCAGGAGAAACCGGTGCCAGTGGCAGTATGAGTATGCATAATAACGAGCTATACCTTAACGACCAGACGATATTGATTGCAAATAATTTTAAAATTCCCGACGGTTTCAAGGCAAAGAAAATCAGATTTGATATAGCCGACACCGTCCTGTATTATGACATTGCCACACAGGCATGGACAGATTGAATTAGTAATTAACCGCCCCGCTCGGCGCAGTCTCCAGACTGCGCCGGGTTAGAAGCAAGGCTTCGGCCTTGCAGAATCATGGAACGGAATAATGGAGTTGCAAATTGAAAATTGAAAGTTGAAAATGAAGACAAGGATGAAAGTGCAGTTGTTGGGTGGTCGCGACGCTGTAGAGACGCGATGCATCGCGTCTCTACGATTAGCACGGAATGATTTCAGTGCATGGTAAACTAAAGAAATGAATGAACCGCTCCCGCAGAGGGAGCATAAATCAGTAAAAGAAAATGGGAATATTTGATTTTTTGAAGAAGAAGGAAAACACGGTTGCAGACGAAGACGCAGTCTATCTGCAAGCCGTACCGATTACGCGAAAGCGAATGGATTTACTGTGGCTTGACCCTCCGAGACTGGCTCAAGTGCAGCAACTGGTCGCACAGCACGGCGGCGCGGTTACTGTCAGGATGGGCGATAACTCAGAGCTTCGCGACCACGAGATTACGCAGGAAGACATTACGTGGGCAAAACAGATTGAACCGGTCGTGGACAGGGCCTTTGCTGCCGTCCGGAACAATGATCACAGGGGAAGCATCCGTTACTATAAAAGAGCGCTGGAGCTTGCACCCGGATGTGATCTGTTTCTTATGAGTATAGGAAGCGGATATGCTTTTTTAGGGCAAAAAAAGAAAGCCCTTGCATATCTCGAACGGGCTGCTGCAATCAGTCCGGGCAATTCCCGTATCCGCAACAATTTGAATGAAGTAAGACGAATGTGAATGATTAAGATATGAAAAAGGATCATTTCAAAAGTGCAGTTGTTGGGTGGTTGCGACGCTGTAGAGACGCGATGCATCGCGTCTCTACGATTAGCCCGGCGCAGTCCTGAGGCCGCATCGAATGGGGAATTTCAGTGCATGGATAAAATAAAGAAATTAAAACTGCTCCCGTAGCAAGGGAGCATAAAACAGTCAGAGAAATGAACAGAATGAATGTAAGAAAAACAGTAATGAGATGGACTGTCGTGTCGATGGTTTATGCAATGGCGGCGCTGTGTGCGTACGGGCAGGAGATTGGCGGAGAGATGACGTCCGAGGTGAAGTGGCGCATTGAGGGTGAAACGCTGTATATAAGCGGGAAGGGGGTGGTGCCTACGACCATGTTTGGACAGCAGTCGCCCTGGTACCCGTATCGTTCACAGTTCCATGCAGTAGTGATCGAAGAAGGCATCACGGAGGCAGGTAAATATTTGTTCAACGGCTACAAAAACATTACCTCCCTGACGGTTGCAGGAAGTGTCGATATCCTTGGCAGCTATTCGTTTTCCGGCTGCTCCAGGCTCGCGACGGTAGAAGTCAAAAGCGCCCTGCCGCCAGGTCTCAACATCGGTACATTTTACCGGTCGAAAACTAAAAAGGCGAAACTCATCGTGCCGAAAGGATGCATGGCCGACTATAAGGATACGTCTTACTGGAAGAAATTCGGCGCTGTGGAAGAAAGCGATCAGGCGGCAACGGATGCGGAGGACATCGAAAAGACGATTGACACGCCCTGTACCGTTCGCCTGTACCGGGAACCGCGTTTTAGCGGAGGATCGGCAACGTTGCGCGTCTATCTGAACGGTGAGGAGCAGGAAAAGCTGGCGAACGGAGCAACCATTGAAATGAAAACCGACCGGCTGAAAAACAGGATTGACATCAAATGGCTCAAATCGGATCTGGGCTACTTCCGTTTTGACGCCCTGCCGGGAGGTGAATTTCAAATAAACTATTCGGCTGCTACGGGAAGTTTTAAAATTATGGAGGAGTGATCCCCCGCCTGGCGTAGCGTTTTCGATGCGCCGGATTAAAACATTATAAATATGAGCTTTTCGGGTGATGTTAAAAAGCTGGCCGGATTCAAATATGTGACTACCGGCGACGGAAAAAAGTATGACGTGGACGATTTGGTTCTTTTAGTCACAA
>JAISDK010000053.1 GCA_031264875.1 Prevotellaceae bacterium | reverse complement strand
TTGTGACTGGTATATCCGGAACTGGAATATCCGGAAACTACCGCGCCAATGGTATATCCGGATCCCGGTTTGAGGGCTTTTCCCACAGGATTTTCGTCGCCGAACAGCTGAACGGATTTTTCCTGCGTGATGGCGATTTGCCTGTTTTCGGGAATCATGAAATCGCTGTTGCCGGAAAGAATTTTGACGTCGAACATCTTCAAAAAGGACGGAAACGTCTGCATCTCCCTTACTTCGTATTCGACGCCGTTAATTTCGAGGGTTTCCGTCATCGAGGGGATCATTCTCGCCGCATTTTTTACTTCCGGAAAAGTTTTTTCTAAATACACATCCAGGGGGCATTCGAGCCTTGGCGTTAACCCCGGTCCTCTCATATTTTTTACGCTGACGCGATATAAGCGGTCGGCGTTTTTATGGGAAGTGTCGTACGTCATTTCGTAACGAATCCAGAGCGCCGACATCGCAAAGCAGGCGAATCCTACTGCCATTCCGATGACGCTGATCAGCGTCTGACTTTTGTATTTCCACAAATTGCGGAATGATACCTTTAAGTAATGTTTTATCATAATTTATTCGGTTTTTATGAATCTATAACGAAGATTCTGTTTTCAGGATTTTTAAAAAGTCGCCTCTTTCAGGTAAAAGGCGACTTTAAAAACAGTTCAATGACATTTTTTTTATTTCACATATTCGGCTTTGTTCAGGAAATCGTAGCTTTTACGGACGTCTTCCTGCGGATTAGCGATATATCGTTCCACTTCCACATACCAGTCTTTGATACCGTTAGCATAGGCGGTTTCGAAGATGGTCTTGAAATCCATCTCTCCGCTGACGCCAATTTCCTCTTCGTCTTTTATATGCAGAACCTGGATCCGTTTGGGATACTTTTTCATGTATGCCACAGGGTCATATCCTCCCTTTTGTGTCCAGTACACGTCATTCTGGAACAGTACATGATCGGGACTGGTGTTTGCGATCAGCAGGTCATACACCGGAACGTCGTCAATCTTGTTTTCGAACTCGAAAGCGTGATTGTGGTATCCGAATTTGATTCCTACGGCGGCAGTAGCCAGTCCTATTTCGTTGAAATATTCCCCGTATCGCTTGACATTGTCCAGAGTAGCACCCTCGCCACCCAGCGGAGAACCCGGCATGATCATGTATTTCATTCCGGCAGCGCTGTGAGCATCGACAGCCTGATTCCACCAGTTCATATCAGCATCATGGTTGTCGCTGATATTTCTTCCCAGATGGGCGCTTGTAACCTTCATGCCCAAATCGTCAACCATTTTTTTAAACTCGGCAGGTTCAGTTCTATAAATCTTTCCGTTGCCGTATCCGGCAGTTTCAAGATTTACATATCCCATTTTAGCAACGATTTCAAGCACTTTCTGGATGCCCATATCGTTGATATCATCACGCAACGAATAAAGTTGCAGCCCGATATGTTTTTTTGCGCTTGCAGCTGCTCCACATGAGGATAACAGATTTGGAAGCACAAGCCCTCCCGCAACAGCAAAAGCGGCAGTCTTCAAAAAATCACGTCTATTTTTCATCATTTTTACTATATTTAAGAGTTAATAATTATTATAAATCGGCGGCAAAGTTAGATTTTTTTTAAATACGCGGAATCGTTTTTGAAATAAAAAAATACAGCTTGCGTTTTATCTCCTGCCGTGGAATGTAATCCGTTTAATAACAGATTATTTTCTGGATGCCGGTTTTCCGTTGCCGGAAATTGAGATGTGATATTTTTAACCGGAATGTCGGATTTTTACTGCTGTAACGCGGGAGCTTTTCTGAAAAAACGGCATTTTCAATACAGTATTCCAAAAAAACATGTATATTGCAAAAAAATATAAGTTATAATTTTAAATATATTAAAGTCATGTTGCATTATAAATCATACACCTTACAGAATTACAAAGACCTGCCGCAGATGTCATCCGTTTCAAAAGAATATATCGAGGCCATCGAGGTAGTGGGCAGAGTGTTGCCGTTCAAAACCAACAATTATGTCGTGGAACAGCTTATAGACTGGAACAACATTCCGGGCGACCCTGTTTTTACGCTGTCTTTTCCGCGGAAAGAAATGCTGTATCCCGAACATTACGGCAATGTTAAATCGATGATAGATAAACGCGACTATCCCGCGCTTGCCGGATATGTGGAGGAAATACGGCTGGGGCTGAATCCCAATCCTGCGGGACAGCATCACAATATTCCCGAAATGGACGAAATCAAACTGGACGGGATGCAGCATAAGTACAGGGAAACCGTGCTGCTGTTTCCGAAACAGGGACAGACCTGTTTTGCTTTCTGTTCGTTCTGTTTCAGATGGCCGCAGTTCTCGAACATGGAAGACCACAAGTTTGCGATGAAAAAAAATATTGACTTGTATCTTAAATATATTCGGCTGCATCCCGAAATCACTGACATCCTCTTTACTGGCGGAGACCCTATGACGATGAGCAGTGAACTGCTGGAAATATACATCGAGCCGTTTCTCCGTCCCGAAATGGAACATGTGAGGACTATACGCATTGGTACCAAATCATTATCCTACTGGCCTTACCGATATACTACCGACAAGGATGCCGACGAAATAATACGGCTGTTTGCGAAAATAGTGAAAGCGGGCAAACATTTGTCGGTCATGGCTCATTTCAACCACTATGTGGAACTCTCCACCGACGAGGTGAAAAAAGCGATAGCGAGAATCCGCTCTACAGGCGCACAGATAAGAACACAGTCGCCCGTGCTGCGGCATATAAACGACAGTCCGGAAATCTGGGCGAAAATGTGGCAGAAACAGGTTGAACTCGGCTGTTATCCCTACTATATGTTCATTGCACGCGAAACCGGAGCCAAACATTTTTTCGAGCTTCCGCTTGAAAAATGTCAGGAAATTTTCCGTAAAGCCTATCAGAAGGTCAGCGGAGTTGCAAGGACTGCCAGAGGTCCGAGTATGAGCTGTTATTTCGGCAAAGTCCAGGTGCTCGGCGTCGAGGAAATAGCCGGCAAAAAAGTGTTTGTCATGCGATTCATACAGGGACGCAACCCTGACTGGGTCGCTAAACCGTTCTTCTCGGAGTATAACCCTGATGCAACATGGATAACTCAACTGAAGCCTGTATCCGGCGACAAGTTTTTCTTTGAATAGCCCGTGAAAAATGTGATGCGGAAAAATAGACGAGTGTACTGCATTAATAGTAGAGACGTGGCGCGCCACGTCTCTACGGTTGTTTTTGGGCTTTGCAAGGCAGAGCCTTGCTTTTAACACGACGTAGTCTGGTGACTACGCCGAGCGAGGGTGCTGTTGCGAATTTGCAGTTTGTTATTTTTGTTTTGCCTGTTCATATTATAATATTTTGATTTTCCAGTACCCTCCTTTATCGCCGCCAATGCGTTCAATTATGCCATCTGCTTTTAACTTTTGAATATGCCGCTGAACGGCAGAAGGATTTATTCC
>JAISDK010000221.1 GCA_031264875.1 Prevotellaceae bacterium | reverse complement strand
ATCATTGAGGTAATTCTATCGAATGCAGCCGAAGTTTCGCCGGATATCTGTTCATGCTTCATTTTCAGCAGTAGTTTGGCATACAGGGCGTCGAAAGCGATTTCGATATCGGAGGTTTTCTTTGCCGATTTTTCCCTGAACAGTGCAATATCGTCTTGCGCGGCAGCGAATAACGAGCGATATTTGGAGTCTTTGTCCAGCAATGACATGTGTAAATCGTTTAACTCCCGGATGACATTCAATGAATGATAATTGTGTCCAAATTCTTCTTTTTTTTCCTCTTTAAGCAGATCGATGATGCCGAGATACCAGTAGAGAATCTCCTGTTTTTTTTCTTCGGGCATATCCAGCGGTTCAACCAGCGTATGGCGGATTAAATCCCTGTCGAATTTCAGGGCGCGCAGCAGGTCCTCTATCTGCCACATATACAGAACATATTCGGCTATATTCTCTTTACGTTTCTTTTTTGCTGTCAGCATGATTAAATACTATTCTTGCATGAGTGGATTAAAACAAATATTTGCTCAGCTGATTAAGCGCTTCGGCCTTGTGTTCGCTGTCGGTAAGTATGCTGATATTGTGCCGGCTGCCGCCATGCGATACCATACGCACGGGGACTTTGTCGAGAGCCTTAAATACTTTGGCAATAGAATCTTTGCTGTGCATAATGTTGTTTCCAACAATACATATAATGGTCATGTTACGATCAACCGCAACACTGCCGTAGAGCTTGAGTTCCTGAACAATTCGGTCTAAATGCTCCGTATTGTCAATTGTAAGCGATACGGCTATTTCGGAAGTAGTAATCATGTCAATAGGAGTTTGATAGCTTTCAAACACCTCGAATACTTTGCGCAAAAAACCGTACGCCATCAACATTCTGCCCGACTTTATTTTCACAGCAGTGATATTGTCCTTTGCCGCAATAGCCTTGATGCCTTCTTCTTTTGTTTTTGAGGAAATTACGGTTCCCTGCGCGTTTGGATCCATTGTGTTCTTCAGAAGAACGGGAATGTTCGCTTCCTGAGCAGGCCAGACGCTTGCAGGATGGAGTATTTTAGCTCCGAAATAAGCCAGTTCGGCGGCTTCGTCGAACGACAGTTCCCTGATAGCCTTTGTGTTTTCCACAAAACGGGGGTCGTTGTTATGAAATCCGTCGATGTCCGTCCATATCTGGATTTCATCGGCGCTGATAGCCTTACCGATAAGCGATGCCGAATAGTCGCTTCCTCCGCGCTTGAGATTGCTGATTTCACCATTGGCGTCCCGGCAGATAAAACCTTGTGTGATAAATAATTTTGTTTCGGAATAGGGTTTCATCTCTCTGGCAACCTGCTCTTTTATATAAAAGCTATCTGGCTCGCCATTCCTGTCAATGCGCATAAAATTCAGAGCCGGCAACAGTGTTGAACAGATTCCCGATTCTTCACAGTATAAATGGGTTAATGCAGTTGAAAGCAATTCTCCCTGCGCAAGTACCGTACATTCGGCAACGGCGTTAAACGTACTGCCGGTTGCAAAACTGCGCAACAGGTCGAACCGGCTTTTGATCGTTTCAAGGCCTTTGTCCCTGTATTTTTCTGTGCTGTAGAGTTCGGTTACTACTGTTTTGTATTTGTCTTCCAACAGGTTAATTTCAGCAATGCCTTCGCTGTTTTTAGAATACAGCAATTCTGATATTTTCACAAGGGCATTCGTTGTTCCCGACATCGCGGATAATACTACAATCTTGGGGTTTTCGTCATTTACCAAATTTACTACTGATTTGATTCTTTCAGGAGAGCCAACTGAGGTGCCTCCAAACTTCATTACTATCATTACACAATTATGTTTTAATATTTCAAAAAATTCGAGCGCAAAATTACATGAATATTTTGTTTTTTTGATGCTTCAAATGCAAATTGCCTGATGTATTTGAATAATTGTTTGTTACACATGCAGGTGTTCATGAGCCTATTTCAGATAATCCTCGAAATAGTTTGTGATTTTCTGCATTAAATGCACGCGGTCTTTTCCGCCAACATTATGTTCGGCAAGCGGATAGGGGAAATAATCTACCTGCACGCTGTTTGCTATACATTCGCTGACAAAACTGAGGCTATGCTCGATAACTACTACAGGATCAATTAGTCCATGACATATCAGGAGCTTGCCTTTTAAATCTTTCGCTTTGTTGATAAGGCTTGTTTTGCTGTATCCGTCAGGATTTTCGTCGGGGGTATCCATATAGCGTTCGCCGTACATCACTTCGTACCATTTCCAGTCGATTACAGGCCCTCCGGCAACGGCAACTTTATATATGTCAGGGTAATTGGTGATCAGTGAAACAGTCATAAACCCTCCGTAACTCCAGCCGTGTACGCCGATTCGTTCCGCATCGACCCATGATTTCGATTTCAAAAATTCGATTCCCTTAATCTGGTCTTTCATTTCACGTTGCCCGCATTGACGGTGGATAGCGTTTTCAAAATCTTTCCCTCGATTGCTTGTCCCGTGATTGTCCATGACAAAAACCACATATCCACGCTGAGCCATATACAATTCCCATAATCCCGAAGACGCCAGCCAGTCGTTTTGTACCAGTTGAGAATGAGGACCTCCGTAAACATAAGTGATAACGGGATATTTGCGTGCAGAGTCGAATCCAACGGGCTTAATCAGACGATAATAAAGGTCATAGCCGTCGTCGGCCTTCACTGTACCCAGAGTTACCTCTCCAACAGCATATTCGGCGAGAGGATTCTTAGCCTCTAAGATCCGGCGTGTATGTTTTTTATCAACATTAGTGATCTCAATAATTCTCGGCACGTTCAAACTGCTGTAACTGTCGATAAATCGGGAACAGTCATTATTCATTGATATATAGTGCCATCCTTCTCCCGAAGTTAGACGCACAGATTTGCCGGTTTTAATATTCACCTGGAAAAGATGTTCTTCCACCGGACTTACTTCGGCAGAAAGACAGTAAAGGTTTCGTCCGTTTTTGTCAATGGCAACAAATTTCACGTCAGCAGCTACAGGAGCGAGGCGTTTTACCAGTTTCCCGTCAGCTGTATTATGCAGATACAGGCTGAAATACCCGTCTCTGTTGTTAGTAGTGTAGATAAACTGTTCGCCTTTTTCATCTATGAAATGCAATGGATGCTGCGGTTCAATATATGTATCCGATTTTTCCTCGAACAGTGTAGAAATGAATTTTCCTGTCGAAGCATTGTACCTGTTCAGCCGCAGATGATCCTGACCGCGATTAAGCACCTGTATGTAAATTATATCAGATTGCGGCGACCATGTAATATTTGTGAGATACCTGTCGTGTTCAAAGTCGGCTACCTCCATGAAGCATGTTCGCTTTGTTGCTATATCGTACACGCCCAGCGTGATTTGCTCGGACTTCATTCCAGCCATTGGATATTTGATTTCTTTTACATCTCCGGTACGCGTGGTTATGTCCAACAGTGGAAATGTCTCTACCTGAGATTCGTCTTTTCGATAAAAGGCAAGTTTTTTCCCGTCGGGCGACCAAAATATTCCTTTATAAATACCAAATTCGTCACGACTAACGGTTTGCCCGTTGATAATGTTTTTGTCTTCATCGCCGGTTACAGCAAATTTGTCTCCCTGTTCATTCATGTAGAACAGGTTGTTATCCACGGTATAGGCATAGAGCTTTCCTGTTGCGGAGTATGTCAGATTTTCGATGCCTTCGGGAAATGTTATCGTGTTCTTAAGGGTTTTGCCGGGCATATCAATACGGTATTCTTTGTTCTGGAAGTTGATTTTAAGGGTATTTTCGTCCATCCACGAATACGGTGGAAATCCTTCCAGGTCGGAAGCCATAATAGCATTAAGTTCGCCGACTGTTATCAGCGTACTTTTCACGCCTTTAACGTCTTCGGATACCAGATTTTTCCCTTCGATACAGGTATATCTGTCGGCATTACCTTGCCAGACGGGATGTTTTGATTCCGGCCGAAGATTGTATCCCATAACAACTTCTTCCATGGTGAAAATTTTGTTCTGCGCTACCGTATTGAGAGTTATACTTAATGCGGTTACTAAGGTTAAGATTGTCTTTTTCATTATTTTAAACATTATACTGCGATTTTTTTTACGGCGTAAATGTAATCGTTTTTTATTTTTTGGAAAATACAACATAATTTAACATTATTTATTAATTGACCTAATAATGTTATATTTACCTTTGCATACTTTTTGAATAAATTATAAAATGAATACTAAATATTTAATGGTTCTCTACTTATGCGTGTTGTACGTAAATATGGTACATTGCCAGGAAGTTGTAATATCGTCCAATTGCGGTTTGTTTTCGCCGCACCAGATTGATATGGAAGATTATCTGAAGATTGATTCTTACGATCACAGCAAAGTTTCGGATATTAATCTTGAAACGGTCAATTTTTATAATAAAAAACACTTGAATGTAGAACTTCTTATGGATATATCCTCGTCGAATAAAACCGTGAAAAGAAAGCCTCTGAATTTGTGTTTTGCTCTTGACCGCAGCGCGTCGATGGAAGAAAATAACAGAATGGAAAAATTGAAGGCAGCAATGAAAGAGATACTTTCGTACCTTGTTCCCGGCGATTATTTTTCTATCGTAACTTATGACGACATTGCCCAGGTTGTTCTTTCTTCGAGACAGTATAATGGAGCCAATGACAGTATTTTCAGGGAAACGATAGACAGAATAACTATCGGCGGCGGTACAAACATGCTTGCCGGAATGTTGAAAGGATATGATGAGGTTAATAAAAATTGTAACATATTTTACCGAAATCGCCTGATTCTTATGTCAGACGGAGTATCTACTACCGGCGAAAGAAGTCCTGCCAGAATCCTTAAACATACTGTCAATTATTACAGTAAAGGAATCGAGACATCTACTGTTGGTATTGGGAATAATATAAATTTCAATCTACTGCATGATATTTCGGTGGAAGGCAGAGGGAAAAGCCATTTTATTGGCGACTGCGATAGCGCATATGTTGATATAGGATATGTTTTGAGGGAGGAATTTTTTAATATGAATGCCAGTATGGAAGATATACAAATTGAAATTGATTATCCTAAATACTTACAAGTAAATGATATTTATGGCGCGTCCAAGGTTGTTGTCGATGAAGGAAAGCTCATTGTGCTATGCTCAAACCTGTCTCTGAAAAATCAATTTGTACTGGTTAAATTCCAGTCGAAAAGAAAGCACAAGAAAGATCAGCTAACGGTTAATTTGAACTTTACGGAAAACGGTGAAAAGAAAAGCATTGTAAAACAAATATGCGGCTTTGATAATAATTTCGCGTCGGAAAAAATACAGCTGGCAAATAAAATCATTGACGCAGTTAATTGCGTTAAAAACAAACTGGTCAATCAACAGTACAAACTCGATTGTTTAGACAGATTTGTGAACGAACCGAATGTTCCCGATAATATTGTTTTATTACGTGAATTAATTCCAAATAAATCACTGTAATAAATATGAACCACCGGAATTGTTAAATTACATTGAATTAATTTAGAAAAAAATGTTGATTATGAAAACAAAGTTACAAAAGCTGAATACGAAAATACAGAAACTGAAGGAACGGGAAAGAGTTAAATCACGGGAATTTATAGAAAGGGAGCTAACCAAACTCGTTGAGCAGTTTCCGGAGATCAGAGTTCGCTATGAACATAATGATAACGATTATTTTATTGAGATTACTAAGGGTGAAATTTATTTCCAAAACGATGAATATCATAAATGGGATATGAATATGTGGAACGGATTTGTAAAACAATTCCCCACACAGGGTCTTTGTATTGTTTCAGAGACAGATTTGTTTCCGTTTGAAAATGTAGATTTTACTTTGTACGGCAAAAACAGGCCGCCGACCATAAATTAGTTTGTGATGAAAGCATGAACTGATTTGATGGATTGAACACCCCCCTCTTTTCTGCATCGCTGAAACGTCTTTCAAAAAAAAGATTGTATCTTCGCATTCGTAATAATGTATGGAATAAAATATGAATATAGAAGAAATCATTCAGCGTGTGAACTTTTTACGCAAAGAATTGGACAGATTGAATTACGAATATTATGTGCTGAATACTCCTGCAGTTGATGATTTTGTTTACGATTGTTTGATGACGGAATTGACAGAACTCGAAAATCAGAATCCCGAATTAAAATCGTCCGAATCGCCGACGGTTCGTGTTGGCAGCGATATAACTAAGGAATTTGTACAGGTGAAACATAAATATCCCATGTTATCGTTGAGCAACACCTATTCGCAAGAAGAAATCGAGGAATTTGACGCACGGATAAGGAAAGAAACCGGAACGGATAACATTGAGTATGTATGTGAATTAAAGTTTGATGGAACCGCCATTGGTATCACATACAGAGATGGGGTATTAGTGCAGGCTGTAACGCGCGGCGACGGCGAACAGGGCGATGATGTGACGGCAAATATGCGTACAATCAGGAGCATACCTCTCAAATTACAGGGAACCGGCTATCCCGTAGAATTTGAAATAAGAGGCGAGGTGATAATGCCTTTTTCGTCTTTCAACCGGCTGAACAAAGAGCGGGAAGAAAAACATCAGACTCCGTTTGCCAATCCGAGAAATGCCGCTGCCGGGACGCTCAAAATGCAGGATTCCTCTGAAGTTGCAAAACGCGGTCTGGACTGTTGCCTTTATTTTCTTCTATCTGAAAATATGCCTTTTGACACTCATTTTGACAATCTGCAAAAAGCAGCTTCATGGGGCTTCAAAGTTTCACCCAACATGCAGAAATGCAATTCGACGGACGATATTCTGACTTTTCTCAACTATTGGGATATAGAGAGAAAAAATCTTCCCTACGACACCGACGGCGCTGTGATCAAGGTAAACAGCCTTACTTTGCAGAACGCAATGGGATTGAGAGCGAAATCTCCGCGCTGGGCTGTTGCCTATAAATTTAAAGCGGAACAGGCATATACGCCTCTTTTATCGATTGATTATCAGGTGGGGCGAACAGGAGCCATCACCCCTGTTGCCAATCTTCAGCCTGTACAATTGGCCGGAACGACTGTAAAAAGAGCATCTTTGCATAATGCCGAACAGATTGAACTGCATGATATTCGTATCGGCGACACTCTCATAGTCGAAAAGGGAGGGGATATAATTCCAAAAATTGTTGGAGTGGACAAAACTAAACGTCCCGAAGACAGTAAACCGCTGGTGTACGCCGTTGTCTGTCCCGTGTGCGGAACCGAATTAGTGAAGCTTTCAGGAGAAGCCAAGCACTATTGTCCGAATGAATCCGGTTGTGCGCCACAGATTTTGGGGAAAATAGAACATTTTGTCAGCCGCCGGGCTATGAATATTGAAGGAATCGGGGAAGAAACGGCTGATTTGATGTTTGAAGAGCATCTTATTCATAATATTGCCGATATTTATGACTTGACAAAAGACCAGATTGTCCGTCTTGAGCACATGGGCAGCCGTTCTGCAGACAATATCATTGAAGGAATAAGCAAATCGAAGGAAACGCCTTTTCCAAGAGTGCTGTTTGCCCTGGGAATACGCTATGTAGGCGAAACGACGGCAAAGAAAATAGCGCTGGCATTCCGTTCGCTGGACGCTATCCGTAACGCTTCGGCAGAAGACCTGCTGCAGGTGGAAGAAGTGGGCGACAGAATAGCTCAAAGTATAGTACTGTATTTTGCCGATCCAAATAATGCTGCAATCATCGAAAGGCTCAAAGCGGCAGGCTTGAAGTTTGAAATAGAGACTGATGGTAATGAAATCCTGTCGGATAAGCTGAAAGGAAAAAATATTGTGGTGTCTGGAAATTTCAGCCGTCCGCGCGACGAACTGAAACAGCTTATCGAACGACACGGCGGGAAAAACGCTTCCGGAATTACCTCAAATACCGGCTATTTGATTGCCGGCGATAAGATGGGACCGGCAAAATTGCAGAAAGCCGAAAAACTTGGAATCAAAATTATCAGTGAAAACGAGTTTATGGAAATTATAAATGAACCGCAATGATATTAAAAGCTATAATGTTGTACCCTTTAGAATGAATATGAAAATGGCATGTTATAATAACATAATCAATAAACATTTATATTTCAGGATTATATTTGTCTGTTTGCTTTTGATTTCCAATATTTCCTTTGCTCAGAGAAATTTGAAATATGAAAATGTTGTTAAAAAAGTATCCGAATTAAGCCGGGAAGAAGCCTTCGGCGAATATTCCGATTTCCTCAGCCTGAATCCTTATATTGAAAGGGCAAACCTGTACTATCAATTAGCCGAGCTTGCCTCGTCCATGATGAAGGATTTGAACCCTTTAACAGATTATTACCGGATAAAAAGTCTGTATGGCGTCTCCAATAACTATTATCTTATTTGTGGACAGTATATCAATGACAATGAAGCGCGCAGAGACCATGCTCTTTTTCCTTCGGTACAGGCTTCCCAGCGAAGACTGTCGGCACAGGATGTCAGCTTATACATAGTGACCAAACGCAGCATCGATTCGATATTTTTCTCGGAAGTGGCAGAAACATTCAAATCCCATACCTCGATGGTTGAATCCTATTATCGCTGTATGGACGTTTATAAAAGTATATGCAAAAATAACAGGAATATTAATGACCTGTATATTAATTGGGATGACAATAAAAAAGCCTTATCGCTGATGACAGGCAAGTTCGATTCAGTGATGTATTTCAAAGATCTTCTCAAAGATAAAATCCCCAATTTGAATTTCAGTTATAAAAATATAGCCGATTTTAAAATAGACGGATTTTCACCGGCTGATTTTAAGAATGCTATGGAATTATGGGATTACAAGTCGTGGGCTATTAAGCAACAAAAATATTATGATGACAAAGTGAACAAAACAGTTGAAAGAACACGGATAATAGAACAGAAACTGGATATGCACATAGCCGATATTAATGAATCGAACACACCCGTGCCTTCAGTAAGTTATGCTGACAATAATTTAATGGAGGAATTGAAAAGCCTGCAGGATATTACGCCTTTATATTTAAATATCGAAAGGAAATACAGGATTATAGACTTTTTGAACTTAGTGTACGACGAAAGAAATATTGCTACTACAGCAAATTATTCGCTTATTAACCAGGCCGATTATATTCACTGTCTCATCGAAGCATATACTAACATATTAGATGTGGATAAAAAAATAGAAACAAATTACCCGTCGATGAAAAAAAATTCCTCCGAACCGGAATCGATTCACAATCTGTATAACAGCAGTATTGATAACTATAAACAGTATGTTGTCAATTCAGAGATTGCGGGAAAGGGAAATAGCTTCACATACAATAAGGCTAATATTCCTAAAATCATCGGCTCAGGCTTTTACCGGCCTTCCAGTTCCGGATATATAGTTAAAAGCATACTGAAAAATGACGACGGCAGCATTTTTCTTGGAGGTGCATCCATAAATTCGCAGGGATATTCTACTGCCTTTACGGCTTTCTGTGCTGATGCTCAAAACATAAACTGGCTGAAAATTATAGATGTATCCAAAATGATTTACGACGACTGTTCCATGTCGGTTTGCAGTATTCCGACAGGAGTGATGAGTCTGGTAAGTTCCAAAAATGTTTCCGACCCTGCTTTGACTGTACAAACAATTGTAAAATATGATATTAAAGGAAATGAAAAACAAAAAATAACCCTTCCGGAGAAGAATTTACCGTTAGGCCGTAACATTCTGTACGACGAAATATCTGAAAACACTTTGCTGACCTTTTACGGAAATACCGAAGAATGGTTCAGAGACACTATGCTTGTTGTACAGCAAATTTCCAGGGATAATCAGCAAAAATTCCGCTCGAACATTAAACTCAGTGGAGAATTGATAAATATTTTCCCTTCGGATAACGGGAAATTCATATTTTTTGGCAATTACGTTGAACTCGATGCCATGAATAAAAAGGAAAATGCCAGTCTGGGGATTTTTTCACTGATAATAGATTCTGAAGGAAAAGTTGTAAAGACATCTGTATATCCGTCCGATAAGCCGAGATATGGAATATGCGTCAGCAGAATATCTCCGGAAATGTTTCTTATTTCGGGAACAGGCGGCAGCATACGTAAAAACAATTCGGATCTTTCACCTTCCGAAGGAGAACCTGTTGTGATCTTGACATATAACAATGGAGATTTGATATATGAATACAAAAAAAACTAAATATTTAGTCAGGCAACAGAGCGATATAAAAATATATGTATATCTTTATGCCTTAAAAAAAAGTGGTTTTCACGTTATAATTTATTGAATACAAAGGAGAAAGAGAAAACAATGAGTCGAAAAAAAATTAAGTCCGCCCTAATTTCCGTTTACTATAAGAATAATCTTGAAGGTATTATAAAAATACTCCGCAAATATGGAATTACCATATATTCAACGGGAGGAACTTTTGATTTTATTAAAAATATTACCGAAGTCCATTCTGTTGAAAGCCTTACGGGATATCCCCCGATTTTGGGTGGACGGGTTAAAACCCTTCATCCAAAGATTTTTGGAGGTATATTAAGCCGTCGAGACAGCAGCTCGGACAGGGAAGATCTGGCCAAATACGAAATTCCTGAAATAGACCTTGTTATTGTAGATCTATACCCTTTTGCCGAAACTCTGGCTTTGGACGCATCTCACGGAGAAATAATAGAAAAAATTGATATAGGCGGCATTTCCCTGATTCGGGCAGCAGCCAAAAACTACAATGATACTGTTATCATATCGTCCCGCAATCAGTATTCTTCGCTGGCAGAATTGCTGGAAGCGAAAAACGGAGCTACCGACGTTGAAGACAGAATACGGTATGCCGCCGAAGCATTCGATACTGCAACTTCATACGACAGAGATATTTCCGACTATTTTGCATCCCTGTTAAACAGGGGAAAATTTGCAGTGAACGTTTCGCCTGCAAATAAATTGCGTTACGGGGAAAATCCTCATCAGGAGGGAATTTTCTATGGAAAGTTAGACGACACTTTTACCCAGCTGCATGGAAAAGAAATATCATACAACAATCTTCTGGATATAGACGCCGCTTTTGCCCTGATTGGCGATTTTAAGGAAACAACATACGCCATTATAAAGCATAATAATGCCTGTGGCTGTGCTTCGGACAATAATCCTGTGGAAGCATGGAAAAAGGCTTTGGAAGGAGACCCCGTGTCGGCATTCGGAGGAATAATCATTACCAACAGTCCTGTGGATGTAAAGGTTGCAGAAGAAATAAACAAACTGTTTTTCGAGATAATCCTTGCTCCCGGATATTCGGACGAAGCCCTGAGTCTTCTCAAAAGCAAGAAAAACAGAATTATACTGGACATTAAATCAGGCAGCCGTCCGGAAAAACAGTTCCGGTCTGTTCTTCGTGGCGTTCTGGTTCAAGACATTGATACTGTTGCCGAAAATATTTCACACCTGAAACAGGTAACAAAAAAATCGCCGACAGATGAGGAAATAAGCGATTTGCTTTTTGCAAACAGGCTGGC
>JAISDK010000207.1 GCA_031264875.1 Prevotellaceae bacterium | reverse complement strand
GATTGATGCCGGCGCTGACAGAAAAAGCCTTATTGTGGGCTTTGGCGGTGGTATTGTGTGCGATATGACCGGTTTTATTGCTTCGATTTATATGCGGGGTATAAAATTCGGTTTTGTACCTACCACTCTTATGGCTCAGGTAGATGCAAGTGTAGGAGGCAAAAATGGCGTTAATTGTGACGGATATAAAAATATGATAGGCGTTTTCAATCAGCCGGATTTTGTTTTGTGCGATTCGAAAACACTGAAAACGCTTCCGTTACGGGAATTGAAAGCCGGTATGGCGGAGGTCATTAAAAGCGGTTTGATAGCTAATTCCGCTTTGTTTTCGTATGTAGAAGAAAATATTGACGCTATTCTGAATAGTGAAAAAGAACAGATTGATTTTATTGTGTCACAATGTATTGGAATAAAAGCCAAAATTGTCGAAATCGACGAAAAAGAATCGGGTGAACGAAAAAAATTGAATCTGGGACATACTTTCGGTCATGCTATTGAAAAACATTCGAACAATCTGTTACACGGAGAGGCTGTGAGTATCGGATTAGTGATTGCTGCAAAAATTTCGGAACTGCTTAATTTGATTACAAATGAAGATTTTATACGGATAAAGAATGTTTTGCAAAAAACCGGTTTACCGACTGGCACAGATATATCTCCGGTAAACCTGCTGGAAGCAATTGGAAAAGACAAGAAAAGAGAAAACGATTCTGTGCATTTTGTATTGAATCGTGGCATAGGAAATTCGGAAATCAGAGAAATTTCTTTCAACGAACTTGCGATACTGCTGGAAAAAGCATTGAAAATATTGTAATATGCACAACATCCGCAGTTAATATGGATTTAAATAAAATATATTCGAGCAGAAGAACCAGAAAAAACACTGAGCAGGAACAGTCCCGTTCAACATATCGGCGTGATTATGATCGTATCATATTTTCATCGGCCTTCCGGAGACTGCAAAACAAAACTCAGGTTTTTCCTTTACCCGGCAGTATTTTTGTACACAACAGGCTAACTCATTCACTGGAAGTTTCGTCGGCAGGACGTTCTTTGGGCGCTATTGCAGGTGAATATATTATGTCTAAATATCGGGAGGATTTGACTTCTCAAAGCAGGGAATTTTATCTGCATGATTTACAAGACGTAATTGCATCAGCATGTTTGTGCCACGACATTGGAAATCCTTCATTCGGACATTCGGGTGAAGATGCTATTGCTGAATATTTCAGGGAAAAAGAACAGGATAATACGTTTAAAAATAATTTTTCCGATGCTCACTGGGCGGATTTGACAAATTTCGAAGGTAATGCAAATGCTATCCGTTGTCTAACATTCAAGCAGTCAGGCAAAGAATTGGGAGGATTGGGCTTGACTTACTCGACTTTGGCTTCAATAATAAAGTATCCATGTCCATCGACAGCTATTGATAAAAGTATAATTCATCGCAAGAAATTCGGTTATTTACAGGCTGATAAAGATGTTTTTATGGAAATTGTTACGGAAACGGGAATGAAAATGGATTCAATGGCAGAATCTTCGGAAAATCATACAAATATATATTACCGGCATCCTTTCGTGTGGCTTGTCGAAGCTGCCGACGATATCTGTTACAACATAATAGATCTGGAAGACGCTCATCGCTTGCGTATTATTGATCATAACGAATGTGTGGACGTATTTTTACAGCTGTTGAAAGAATCGGATAGTAATAATATAGTACAAATCGAAGACAGACTGTCGGCTATCGAAGATAAAAATTCGCAAATATCATATCTTCGGGCAAAATCAATCAGTTACCTGATTTACTGTACAGGCGAGCTGTTTAAGGAAAATATGGATAAAATACTGTCAGGGACTTTGAATATTGCTCTTTATGATTTGATTAAGAAAAACAATGCGGCTTTGTCGTATATAGGAAAATTTTCTGTTGAAAACATCTACAATCACCGCTCGGTTGTCGAGATCGAAAATGCGGGCTACAATATCATGCGTGAACTGTTGCAGCATTTTATTCCTCCCATACTCAAACCCGAATACCAGAGACGTAAAATGGAAGATAAAGCCGTGAAACTGATTCCACGTCAGTTTCTTTTCGATTCCGAATCGCCTTATATGAAAGTACTTGGAGTGATTGACTATATAGCGGGTATGACTGATAATTATGCCGTGGATCTGTATAAAAGAATAAAAGGCATTGATATGGGAATGAATTCGGGTTCAATGTCTTTCTCAAAATAAAAGAATGGTCGGGCAATGAAATCCACTGTTTATCTGCTCACCGGAAGCAATCTTGGCGACAGGAAATCGTATCTCGACAGTGCAAAACGAAGTTTATGTCTGTCGGTCGGAGAATTACTGGCGGAATCGTCTATTTACGAATCGGAGCCATGGGGTTTTGTATCGGAAAATGCTTTTCTGAATCAGGTTTTATTATACGAAACCGTATTAACGCCCAGAGAAATACTTCAAACAATCAAAATTATTGAAGCTGAAAACGGCAGAATACATGCAAAAAGCGGATATTCTTCTCGAAATTTGGATATTGACATCCTCTTTTATGACAATACCGTACTAAATTCTGCCGATTTAACAATTCCACACCCAATGTTGCACAGGAGGAGATTCACTCTGCTGCCTTTGAACGAAA
>JAISDK010000200.1 GCA_031264875.1 Prevotellaceae bacterium | reverse complement strand
TTCTGTAATGCAGATTTTTATTCATTAGAAATTATTCTATACATTTGCGACAAAATTATATAAAGTAATTATATCATGAGTAGTAACTTAATCCATTTCGAATGGGCGTCCGGACATTTGTTGCGACAAGCATCCAACTTTGCAGTGCCGGAAGGATTTTTGTTCACCCTGCTGAATGAAGACAGATGAAAATAACATTTTATGGCACCGGATCCTCGCAGGGAGTGCCCGTTATAGGGTGTAAGTGTGATGTTTGCATGTCGTCGGATTCAAATGATAAACGGCTGCGAGCGTCGATTTTGATAGAAACGCGCAATAAAAAACTGCTTATTGACGCCGGTACCGATTTCAGACAGCAGCTGTTGCGGGGAGGAATTTCGGATTTGGACGCAATATTATTGACACACGAGCATAAAGACCATACCGGGGGACTGGACGATGTGAGAGCGCTGAACTATATCAGCGGCAAGCCTGTGGAGATATACGCGGAAAAGCGGGTGCTGGATTCAATATGTTCCGAATATCCGTATGCCTTTGCCGACAATCCCTACCCCGGAGTTCCGGAAATGAATCTCAACACGATAAGCGATGAAACATACTTCACGGTTGGCGACATTAAAATTGTTCCGGTACGGGTATTTCATTACAGATTACCGGTTTTGGGATTTCGCATAGACGGATTGGCTTATGTGACGGATGCCAACAGGATTGAACTTTCCGAAATGAAAAAGATATGCGGATGCAGGGTTTTAGTCGTTAATGCACTCCGCAAAGAAAGTCATCTTGCCCATTTCTCCCTGTCGCAGGCGATTGACGTTGCACGCGAAACAGGATCCCAACAGACATATCTCACACATATCTCCCATCAAATGGGACTGCACAGGGCTGTGAATGAAGAATTACCCACGAACATTCAACTTGCATACGACTGTCTGACAATAGAAATACCGGAATAAACATGTCATATCTGCTGAAAATAAAAGACGCCACCTTCAAAAAGTTTCAATATCCTGTTTTTCAGGATACCAGTTGGGAAATGCATCCGGAAGAAAACTGGGCTGTTGTAGGCGCAAACGGTGCGGGGAAAACAACATTCCTGGAAATTGTGGAAGGCAGGCTGATGAAAATCAAGGGTGAAATTGACTGTAATTTTGCTGACGCGGATGCCGGAAATGTATCCGGACAGATTGCAGCAGTATATTTCAACGATCCGTCAATCAATTACGGCAGTTTTTACTACCAGCAGCGTTACAATGCTACTGAAACAGACAGTATCGTTACCGTCCGCAATTTTCTGAAACTTAACGCCGGCGACAGTTTGCCGGAACTGGAAGCCTTTGAGATAAGCCATTTGCTCGACATGGAGATTATAAAGCTTTCAAACGGGCAATTCAAAAAAATGCTGATCGCGAAAGCTTTGATGAAAAAACCGCGCCTGCTGCTGCTTGACAATCTATATACCGGTCTCGACAGTCAGGCGAGAGACTACATTAGCCGCACTATCAGCCAGATTACCCTGCTTGGAACAAATGTCATAACAGTGGTGGACAGACATATTCCCGACTCCATAACCCATGTCATGGAAATAGAGAATTTTGCCATAAAAAACACCTCTCCCGTAAGGAATTATATTCCCGCGTACCGTTGCCGGCAATACACATTACCCGTATTGCCCGACGCGCCCGCAAAAACATTCGACACAGCGGTCAAACTGGAGAATGTAAGTATCGTCTATAACGGCAAAACGGTAGTGAATCAACTGGAATGGACTGTATCTCATGGCGAGAAATGGGCTTTGACAGGCGCTAACGGGTCGGGGAAGTCAATGCTGCTGAGCCTTATTTTTGCCGACAATCCTCAAGCATACGCCAACAATATCATACTGTTCGACCGTAAACGCGGAACGGGCGAAAGCATCTGGGATATAAAAGATAATATCGGATTCGTTTCACCGGAAATGCATCTGTATTTCAACCGTAATAAAACATGCAGGGAAGTTGCCCTGAGCGGACTTTCCGAAAATCCGCATCGTAAAGTTAAGCCTGTGGACAAAATCTTGCAGCTTACGGACAGCCTGTTCGATTACTTTTCAATAACGGGAATCTGCAACGATTTGTTCCGGCATGTTTCTACCGGACAGCAAAATATGATTCTGTTGATTCGCGCTACAGTTAAAAATCCTGCGATGCTGGCGCTTGACGAACCCTTTCAGGGAATGGACTTTGATTCGGTGACACGGGCAAAACAACTGCTGGACGAATATTGCAAAAACCGTACTTTAATTTTCGTGTCCCACGAACCCGACGAACTGCCTTCATGTATCAGCAGGCATTTTCACTTGTCGAATTGAGATTGGGAGATGCTGAAAACATGCAAGTTCTTTCGGACTTACAGTTCTATTTTCCGACATTCGTATCCCTCGCTTTTAAGGATTTCCAGAACTCTTGGAAGAGCGTATTTCAAATTGCGCCGGGCTTTCAGCGAATCGTGAAACACTATTATTGAACCGGGACGCAGATGTTTGACTACATTCCTCACACAGCCTCGCCGCGATATGGCACGGCTGTAGTCACGGCTAAGAATATCCCACATAATCAGTCTGTAGCGTTCATTAAGAACTCTTGCCTGATTGGGAGTCAAGCGTCCGTATGGAGGTCGGATAAGGTTGCTGTCGATAAATTCCGAAGCAAGGTCAAAGTCCTGAACATACGAAGACACGCTGTTGCCCCAGCCTTTGATGTGGCTGTAGGAATGATTGCCGGCGGCATGTCCGCGTGAAACTATCATGTTATATTCATCGGGATGCTGTTCCACATTTTTACCCAGGCAGAAGAATGTAGCCTTAGCTTCGTATTCGTCGAGTTTATCCAGCACCCAGGGAGTAAGCCCGACAGTGGGACCGTCGTCGAAAGTGAGAAACACTGTTTTACCCTCCTCTTCGGAGAAACTCCATATCAGCATGGGAAACATTTTGCGAATAAACTCCGGTGCGCTGAAATACATAACAGTAGAAAATTATTTTTTACAGGGTTTTAACTGCCGACAATCATGGACGCTCGCATGTCCTGCAGCAAGTCGCTGGCCTGTTTGTGCAAATCGGTCTGATTGTATCTTTTAAGTATATCTGCCAGACTGTTGATGCCCTGGTATATGCGCGACATTTCATAATCGACGGAAGATTTCGCGCTTAATCCGAGATAATACCGGTATTCCTTTCCATAATCGTTTACAAGACGCTGAGCCAGAGAAATGCCGTATCTCTCCAGTTCCGAAAAGAAATAGTATTCAACCACAGGATTGGCAACGCCCCAGTATGGAGTGTGATGAATGTTTACGATACCCATTTCGGGCATTGCCTCATGATATTTTTCCATCAGCTGTTTAAGCCTTTCCCGGTCGTTCTTTATCTTCAGGACTTCGGCAAGCCTGAAAAATGCAGATCTGTAATGACTCACTATGCGTCTTGCCGTTTCGTCCATGTACACGCTCGAATCGTTGATTCCGCGGTAACGGAACTTGTTCACAAGCAAATCGAGAGTTCTGTCGATATTCACAGGGGTTCCGGCGACATTTTCGGGGACTAACTTCCGCGCAAGTCCTTCCTGACGCAGGTTGCCGTCCACGCCCATTATAAAGTCCGGTTCACTGCCGCTCGATCCGTAATATATCGGACGTTTCAGAAAATTGTTGGCGGCAAAATCGAGAGCTGCAAGACTGTTTTTTCCAACCGAACCGCCCGATATTTTGAAATGCAGGTAGGGAACTATCGAGGAAGTATCCAGCGCCAGCCCCTGTTCGATGACCTGTTCTTTGCTGACCGGCAAAATCAGGTTTTTTGAAGGGAATGCATACAGCTCGATGCCCGACGAGCCGCGGAATTTTCGACCGTTATCGTCAAAAGCGATTTGCAGGGCCTGACCGATACGGAGATTCGGACGCAGTTCCTCCACAGGCATGTAGGCTCTGGTTTCGCCTATTATTTTCGCCGGAGTGGCGGTTGTGGCAAGAGGAGGCGCTTCGTATGACCGTCTCATCATTTGCATGTAGTACCAGTCGGAAGACAAGTACATTGAGTTTGCCACCTTGATGTCTCTGCGCACGCCTTCCACCTCCTGGTTGTACCAGAGCGGGAAAGTGTCGTTATCTCCAAAAGTATATAGTATAGCATTTTCGTCGCATGAATTGAGGTAGTTATATCCGAAATCGGCAGCAATATATCGTCCCGAGCGGTCGTGATCGTCCCAATTCTGCTGAGCCATGATTGCCGGAACAGGAAGTCCGAGAATCAGGGCTACAGGGGCGGCAATATTTTTTTTCAACGTTTTACTCAAAAGGCCGTACAGGAATGCCACTCCCATGCCTGCCCATACTGCAAAGGCATAAAACGAACCGGCGTATGCATAATCTCTTTCGCGGGGTTCGTTTGGCGTCTGGTTGAGGTACATGATAACGGCCAGGCCTGTGAAAAAGAACAGCAGCGTGACCAGAGTGAACCCTTTCCTGTCTTTTGAAAACTGAAACATCAGGCCTAAAATTCCCAGCAGCAAGGGCAGGAAATAATACTTGTTGGTACCCCTGTTTTCGGCAAGATATACGGGCATGTCGTCCATATTTCCCAGGCGGCTTTCGTCGATAAACTTTATTCCCGAAATCCAATTGCCCTTTGTCGGGTCGGATATCGAGGCTTGCATGTCGTTCTGTTTTCCTGCAAAATTCCACATGAAGTATCTCCAGTACATGAATCCTATCTGATAATCGAGGAAAAAACGCATGTTGTCCATAAAAGTGGGATTTTTTCCTTTCACATACATCCTGTACACTTCGGCATGATCGGGACGGGAGGAACTCCACATGCGGGGGAAAATTGTGGTGTTCTTATAATTTACTTTTTGGGATATGTCTTTCTTTACATATTTATTGCCGAGCCGTATGTATTTTTCTTCCTGTGTAACTTCATAGTCCTTAGTGTTGAAGTACGGGCCGGTGAACAGGGGGCGCGAACCGTACTGGTCGCGGTTAAGATACTTGATCAGTGAAAAAATATTGTCGGGCTTGTTCTGATCCATGGGCAGATTGGCCGATGAGCGGATGATTATCATGGCATAGCTGCTGTAGCCTATCAGACACAGTGACAGGCACAGCATAACGGTATTCAAAATAACCCGCTTTTGCCGATAGGTGTTGCGCACGGCATATGCAAGAACGGCTATCAGCAGAATTACAAAGAAAAGCAGTCCGGAATTTATCGGAAGTCCCAGAGTGTTTACGAAAAACAGTTCAATCCACGAGGCAATTTTCGGTGTTGCGGGGATAACGCCCCAGACCAGCGCACCGAGCAGAACAATGGATATGATGCTTGTGTAGATTATCCCTTTTCGGGTGACTTCGTATTTTTTGAAATAATATACAAATACAATCGCCGGAACAACAAGCAGGTTAAGCAGGTGGACGCCGATGGACAGTCCCAGAATGTAGGAGATCAATACCAGCCACCGGTTTGCATACGGTGAATCCGCCTGTTCTTCCCATTTCAGTATCGCCCAGAAAACCAGAGCCGTCATCAGTGAGGATGCGGCATAAACTTCTCCTTCGACTGCCGAAAACCAGAAGGTATCGGAAAATGTATAGGCCAGCGCTCCGACTGTTCCGCAGCCCGTTATCATAATGATTTCGGCGAGCGACAGTTCCGACATGCTTTTATCCACAGTCCGGCGAACCAGATGGGTTATTGTCCAGAATAAAAACAAAACGGTAAACGCACTGCACAGCGCCGAAAATACATTTATCATATACGCCACATTTTCAGTCGATGAAAATAAGGTAAATAAATGTCCAATCATCATAAACAAAGGCGCTCCGGGAGGATGTCCTACTTCGAGCTTGTATGCCGACAGTATAAATTCGCTGCAATCCCACAGGCTTGCCGTAGGCTCGAGGGTTGCTATATAGGTAAATGCAGCTATAGCAAATACTGCCCATCCGGTAATGTTATTCAATTTTTTGTATTTCATGCTAATATAATTTACTGTTCTACAAATGTGTACATGTATGATTTTACATGTTTGCAATAATATTTAAAGCCGCAAAATTAGGAAAAAAACCTAAACTGCAACCGTGTAAAGTACAGTATTCAAGCTTTGCTCAAAAAGCCCGTAAATTTTGCCGGGACCCGGCAAGTCAGAAGTCAGACCTAATTCCGGGTTGCAAGGCTCTTGCAAAGAGATTAAATCAAGACATTACTCCTTTATAATTTTTATCTTTTTGCCTATTTTTTGTTTCTAATTTCTGAAAGAAAGATAGTCTTGTAAAGAAATCAGCTAATGGACCCGCTCCTAGTTCTTCTGAACTATGTGCTTTCTCATATTCGTGATACTCTTGAATCCCTCTTTCTTTATAAATTTTTTCTGCTTCATCATTAGCGATAAC
>JAISDK010000179.1 GCA_031264875.1 Prevotellaceae bacterium | reverse complement strand
TGGATTTACATCAGGATACTTTGTCTTTGAATGTCTATAAAAAATTGGTGCTCTTCAAATCAACAAATATTATAGACTATGCATACTGGAAAATTAAACTGAAACCAAATGTCAAATTTGTTAAATTGAGAGATAAGGTGACGCCTCTTTCCAAAATGAAAAAATATCCGGAGAAAGATTTATTGGATACATATTATCCTGCAATTGAGATTTATCCTCAAAAATTTCCTTATGTGTGTAAATAATAATCCCAAAATGCCCATTGTATCGCTCCAGCAATTAATACTTAATGCAAATTATCCCTACATCCATTCCCGTTCACCGTTTTTGTTCACCACAAACCATCCTCCGGATTTACCTGTTGTAGCATTTTTTAAATACAGTAAAGCATTAGTCGGAACACGGAAATACAGCGGAGGAGTTAACGGAGCCGTTTGTCGTTCAAAAAGGTGCCAGTTTACATCGCTCCAGCAATACAATTCATAAATATGATTTTCGTATATACCATTGCCCTCGTTACGGGGAAGATAACGAATTTCCGAAATGATTTGTGTTTCGCCAAGATCAAGACCCATCCACGAACCACCAGGCTGCAGAGCATCGTAAAATGTGGAAATATTCCCGTCAAGCGCTTTGTCGAAAGTCATGTCCGAATTTTGGAACGACCCCGGCATCCCGATCGGTTTACCGCTAAGTTTTTCGCCTCTGTCGTTGTAGAACATTATTTCGGCGACATGGCAATAACTTTCTTTCGGCGAAACGTAACGGACATAACGAAAACGTTCTGTATTACGGATTCTGGCTGTACTGAAATACGCGCTACTCGCATCTTTTATGGTGTATAACACTGTGGCGTCGGAAAAATCGCTTTTATTAGCGCCCTCAATAACACCATTGATCATGCGATCGCGGTATTGGTCTTCGGCAGGAAAAATTTCCGCCACAGATAACTGTCTAATATTTTCAGTATCAGGCTCGAAGATGAGAATACTGTCGTCGTCATTTACCAGAAATGGATAATTAGCTACCGTTTGCGCTCCTTTTTTGTAGTATATGGGCAAGCATAGAATATTCCGGCCAACTGTGCCGAAATGGATAGTCTTAGTGTCGATTTTACCACAACCTGTTATGTTCCATGCATTGTTGCCTGTGATGGCAAGCCAGGCGTATCCAGTGTCGTCTGTCGGCGGATATTTAACGGAAATCTCAACGCCGCCCTTTTCGGGAAACGGGTCAAGAACAACACCGCCGTCTCTCATGTAGAGAATCGACAACATTCCTCTCTCTTATTGGAAGAAAATCGGATGCAACACTTTTTCCTTTCCTGCAATGCGAACCAACAAAAACCTTAATATATTCTTCCGTAACATCTTTCATACATTGATTGCTAAATGAAGGTGGAATATCAACTTTGTCAATATCGATATTATTTTGTATCGCATAAGTTACCCGGTAAACCTTACTTTTAGGCATACGACTACCAAGGTGCAATACTCCCGGATTGGCTTCGGTACCCATAAACGAAAACCGTCGCCCAGCGCTGTCATATACCGAGTTCCATGTATGACCAGTATTCCGGTGAGGCCATTTCGGCGTAAACTCCTGCGTAACGGGAATACCCAATGCCCGCATCGAAAATACTGCCAAAGCCGACATTTCATCACACATGCCACGAGTTGTAGTCATAATCATCGAATAGTTCATATCCGGCATTCTGTTCATCAGTTTCAAACGTGGCAACTGTGTATTGACCTTGATACATGCATCCACAGCTGTTATACCGGATTGTTCCTTAAATGACTTGTTCAACTTCGAAAAACTTTCGAGTATCTTTTCACGCCAGTTTTCCAATGGCTCATTGGCGACCCTGTATGGCAGTATCGCTTCGCAAAAAACATCGAAAGGAACATTTTTGCCCCAAGGCTGCTCATTCCACACCTTAAACGACAGTTCGATATTGTCAATCAAATAATCGGCTGTGATATACTTCACATCCTCCTTTACTCTCTGTTCGCCCACTCCAAAAATCCTGTCAACTTCCTGCCAGTTCTCATGGTCGTCCCAGCGCATATAAACCGCCATAACATCTTCAAACGGCACATCGTATTCTAACGAATATTTTCCCGGCATATTTTCAATCAAAAACTCCGCAGCACGAAGTTTCAGACTGTCGGCAGAATTGCGACTGTAATATTCCAACACTTTCTCCAGCTGACCGCGATTACTGCCCGCCTGAAATAAAACAGCATTTACTTCAGGCGAATACGGAGGATTATTCAACCGGTATCGCTGCAGTATGAAATAAACCGAACCGGCGGCCAACAAAATACAAATCATTACAATAGCCTTACATTTCATAATTCATATAATTTTTCATTGTTTGAAAATGCAAAATTTTGAACTCAAATTTCATGATCCGACTATAATGACCGGCGGTTCAAATATGTAAAATATAATATTATTGAGCCTCACACAGCAAGAGATTTAAGTTTACATTATTGTACGATGCCGTACATTAAAGATTTTCCAGTGTTGTTACCAGAAAACTCCACCATTTTCCTACAGATTCGATATTTACTTTCTCTTCGGGAGAATGGGGATGTCTTATTGTTGGTCCGCATGAAATCATATCCCAATCAGGGTAAATTCCTCCAAGCAAGCCACATTCCAGTCCTGCATGGATAGCTTTCACCTCAGGTTCCTTTCCATACATGTCGCTGTATATTTTTTTCATTTTCGAAAGAATATGCGAAGCAGGATTCGGATTCCATCCGGGATAACTTCCTGAAAATACGCTTTCCGCATTTGCCAAACTGAACACGGATTC
>JAISDK010000117.1 GCA_031264875.1 Prevotellaceae bacterium | reverse complement strand
TGAGGAACTGTTTCGCAGAGGTGGAAACCAGCTGCTGTTACAGGGCGGGCTGCATCCAGGGTACGGTCTTGAATTTTACTGTTCGCTGTTCAGGGAGCTAAAGGCAAAATATCCTGATTTGAAACTTCACGCATTGGGGCCTCCGGAAATTGCGCATATTGCGCGGATAGAGAAAAAAAGCTACAGGCTTGTTTTGGAAGAACTGGTAAAGTCGGGACTGGACAGTTTGCCGGGAGCCGGAGCCGAAATATTAAGCGACAGAGTAAGAAAGGAATTGTCGCCGGGTAAACCGGATGTAAAAGCATGGATTGACGTTATGCACGAGGCACATGCCTTGAATCTGCCGACTTCGGCAACCATGATGTTCGGACACATCGAAACATTGTCCGAAAGGATAGAACACTTGCTTCTGATCAGGGATTTGCAGGATAAGCGGCCGGCGGGAACCTGTGGATTTCTTGCCTTTATTTGCTGGCCTGTACAGTCGGCTGGCACACGCATGGCCAAAAAGCATGTTATCAGGCCTGTTTCTCCGTCCGAATATGTGCGAATGGTAGCGATAAGCCGGATAGCGCTGGTAAATATCAATAATATACAGGCGTCGTGGCTGACCGTCGGCAAGGATACGGCACAAATATGCTTACATTCGGGAGCAAACGATTTCGGCTCAATTATGATAGAGGAAAATGTAGTGTCGGCAGCAGGGGCTTCCCATAGATTTGATGCCAAAGGAATACAGGATGCGATACGGGAGGCCGGATTTGATCCCTGGCTGAGGAATCAAAAATACGAAAAAGCGCTTGGCGATTAATAGTTAAGCCGCAAGTCTTTTACAATACTTGCGGCTTAATGTTTTTCTGTAAATATCTTTTCTGTCGGCGACAACCGCTAACCATTAACGCTGTCAATGAGCTTCCAGCCAGTTGGTGCCGGTACCACATTCTACAGTCAGGGGCACGCTCAAGTGTGCGGCATTTTGCATTTCGCTTACCACAATTTGTTTTACTTCGTCCAGTTCGGGCTTGTACACGTCAAACACAAGTTCGTCGTGAACCTGTAGAATCATGACGGTTTTCAGTTTTTTCTCTTTAAATATTTTGTTTATGCCAATCATTGCCACTTTGATAATATCGGCAGCTGTTCCCTGAATCGGTGCGTTGATGGCGTTTCGCTCGGCCATTCCCCGTATCATTGAATTTCCCGAATTTATGTCGCGTAAATATCTTCTTCGACCGAACAGTGTTTCCGCATAGCCTGTTTTCTGCGCCTGCCGTATTGTTGCATCCATGTATTCCCGGACTTTCGGGTATGAGGCAAAATATCCGTCGATCAGCTGTTTTGCTTCGGTGCGCGATATGTTCAGCCTTTGCGAGAGTCCGAATGAAGATATGCCGTAGATTATTCCGAAGTTTGCAGTTTTGGCTTTGGAGCGCTGTTCTCTGGTCACCTGGTCGATGTCGGTATGATAGATTTTTGCGGCCGTAGCGGCATGTATATCTTCGTTTTGCAGAAATGCTTCTATCATTCCGGCGTCCCGGCTGAGGTGTGCCATGAGTCTCAGTTCTATTTGCGAATAATCGGCGGAAAGCAGGATATGTTCATCGTCCGAAGGAATAAATGCTTTCCGTATTTTCCGTCCCCTTGTGTCGCGGATAGGGATATTCTGGAGATTGGGACTGTTGGAACTCAGCCGTCCGGTGGTTGTTACAGCTTGATTGAATGAAGTGTGTATTTTGCCTGTCCACCGGTTTATAAGCAGGGGCAGGGATTCGACATACGCAGAGAGCAGTTTTTTCAGGCTTCGGTATTCGAGGATTTTGTCTATAATGGGATGCAGGTCTCTGAGTGAAACCAGTGTTTCCTCGTCGGTGGAATACTGTTTTGTTTTGGTTTTTTTGACATTGGCGCCTGCAATTTTCAGTTTTTCAAAGAGAACGATTCCAAGCTGCTTTGGCGAAGATATATTCAGCGCCGGTTCTCCGGCGAGGCTTCTCACGTCCACTTCCAGAGCGTCCAGTTCTTTGGTAAACACGGTATTCAGTTCCCTAAGACTTTCGGTGTCCACGCGTACTCCGGCAGCTTCGATATCGGCAAGCACTCCGATGAGAGGGGCTTCTATTCCGGTATAAAGCTCCTGCATGTTTTCCTCTTCAAGGGCTTTGAAGAGTTTCAGCCTGAGCTGTAGCGATATGTCCGCGTCTTCGGCGGCATATTCACCGATTTTGTCTATCGGAACTACGTCCATGGTTCTCTGGTTGGCGCCCCGTTTTCCGATCAGTGATTCTATCGGAATGGGAGTGTAGTCGAGATATGCTTCCGAGAGATAGTCCATGTTGTGACGTGCATCGGGATTCAGCAGGTAGTGTATCAGCATCGAATCGTATAGCGCTCCGCTGACTTCAATGCCAAGACTTTTAAGTACCTCCATGTCAAATTTCAGATTCTGCCCCGATTTTGCAATACTGCTGTTTTCAAATACCGGCTTGAATTTGCCGACCAGCGCCTGCGTTTTTTCGGGACTGTTGGAATATACGGGAACGTACCAGGCTTCGTGGGGTTCAAGGGCAAACGACATTCCCACGAGCCGGCAGTCGAAGGGATCAAGACCGGTGGTTTCCGTGTCGAAACAAAATTCGGATGCCGATTCCAGACGTTTTATCAGCAAGTCGATTTCCCTGTCGTCGGTCAGTATATTATAGGTATGTTCGGTATCTTCGCATGTCTTATGGTCGGGTAGGGGTTCGGATTCGGATTCGTGTTCGGCCTGCTCTTCGTCCGCCGCCGCGCTGTCGAAAAGCGACATCTGGCCGAATGCTTCCTGTGCCTTGACTTCCGGCGAAACAGGTTTTTTACTTAATTCCCTCAGCATCGAGAAAAATTCGTATTCGGTAAACAGTTCTCTCAGCCGTTCGGTATCGGCCTCTTTCAGTTTCAGGGCTTCGTCGTTCCACTCGTATGGAATGTCGGTGACTATGGTTACCAGCTTTTTAGACAGGCGTACCTGTTCCTCGTTTTTTTCCAGCGATTCTTTATGCCTGCCTTTCAGCTTGTCGAGGTTACGGTATATTTCTTCTACGCTTCCATAGCTGCCGATCAGCTTCATTGCTGTTTTTTCGCCTATTCCGGGCGCTCCGGGTACGTTATCGACGGAATCGCCCCAGAGGGCAAGAATGTCGATGACCTGTTCGGGACGCTGGATGCCGTACTGTTCGCAAATAGCGTCCTGCCCAAGTATTTCCACTTCGTTGCCCGACCGTTTCGGTTTGTACATGAAGACATTGTATGACACGAGCTGGCCGTAGTCCTTGTCGGGCGTCATCATGTAAACTGCATAGCCTTCCTTTTCGCCCAGTTTTGCCATTGTTCCTATCACATCGTCGGCTTCATAGCCTTCAATCTCCACGGCAGTGATGTTGTAGGCTTTCAGAATTTCCTTGATTATTGGAACGGCGGTGATTATTGATTCCGGGGTTTGTAGCCTTGTGGCCTTGTATTCAGTGTACATGCTGCATCTGAACGATCCTCCTGGCGGGTCGAAAACCACGGCAATATGTGTTGGATGTTCTTTTTTCAGCACATCCTGCAGGCTTTTGGTAAATCCGAATATCGCCGATGTGTCAAATCCTTTTGATGTGGTTATCGGCCTGCGAATAAAGGCATAGTGCGCTCTGAAAATTAAGGAGTATGCGTCAAGCAAAAAAAGCTTTTTCATTGTGAATTTCATTTTGTTTATTCCCATTCTATTGTTGCAGGGGGCTTTGAGCTGATGTCGTAAACCACCCGGTTTATGCCGCGCACTTTGTTGATTATTTCGTTTGAGACTTCGGCGAGAAATTCGTATGGCAAATGCGCCCAGTCGGCTGTCATTCCGTCGGTAGAGTGAACGGCACGCAGGGCGGCAGTGTATTCGTATGTACGTTCATCGCCCATTACTCCTACCGATTTTACGGGCAGCAGCATTACTCCCGACTGCCATATTTCGTGGTACAGTCCGGCGCTGTGCAGCTTTTTAGTGAAAATATCGTCGGCTTCCTGCAGGAGCGAGATTTTTTCGGGGGTTATTTCGCCCAGCGTCCTGATTGCAAGTCCCGGTCCGGGGAAGGGATGCCGGTTAAGGATCAGGGGATTCAGTCCCAGTTCTTTTCCCACCCGCCTGACTTCGTCTTTAAACAGCAGCCTCAGCGGTTCTATCAAGCTAAGATTCATTGTGTCGGGTAATCCGCCCACATTGTGGTGCGATTTAATGGTTGCCGAAGGCCCGTTGACCGAAACCGATTCGATGACGTCGGGATAGATGGTTCCCTGGGCAAGCCATTTGATATCCTTCAATTTGTGCGCTTCCTCTTCAAACACTTTTATGAAGTCGCGTCCGATGATTTTCCGTTTTGCTTCGGGATCGGAAACGTTTTTCAAATCCTCGAAAAACAGGGCGGAGGCGTTTACACCCTTTACGTTCAGTCCTGTTTCTCTGTAAACATTCATGACTTCGCTGTATTCGTTTTTCCTTAACAAGCCGTGATCGACGAATATGCAGGTGAGATTTGCGCCTGTTGCCCTGTGCAGCAGCAAGGCGGCAACCGACGAATCGACGCCTCCCGACAGCGCCAGTACAACCTTGTCGTTTTTCAGCTTTTCCCTGAGCGTCTCGACTGTGTTTTCGACAAAGGATGCGGGAGTCCAGTCCGCCGAGCATTTGCAGATGTTCATTGCAAAGTTTCTTAGAAGCGTTACGCCGTCGGCGCTGTGGGTAACTTCGGGATGAAACTGTATGCCCCATGTCCTTTCGTTTTCGATGCGAAAGGCTGCAACGGGTATGTTCTGCGTGGTTGCCACAACTGTAAATCCTTCGGGCAAAACGGTTATTGAATCGCCGTGCGACATCCATACCTGCGAGTGCAGATCAATGCCTTTCATCAGCTCGTCGGACGCATCGATTGTCTCCAGACTGGCTCTTCCGTACTCCCTGTGTTCCGACGCCTGTACTTTTCCGTTCTGCAGATGCGTCAGAAGTTGAGCGCCGTAGCATATTCCCAGTACCGGCACGGCGCCTCTGAACTTCGTCGCGTCGTATTTCAAATAACCGGAATCGTTCACGGAACAGGGGCTTCCCGACAGTATTATTCCACGTACCGAGCGGTCAAGTTCGGGAAAACTGTTGTACGGATATATTTCACAATATACGTTTAGCTCTCTCAACCGGCGTGCTATCAGTTGGGTATATTGAGAGCCGAAATCCATTATAAGTATTTTTTCTTGCATTTAACTAAATGTTATCTGTACTTTTAAAATAAGCGCAAAGGTAAGGATTCTTTATTATATCAACCGAATTTCATTTGAGCATCGTGCCGGTAATACAGATTTTTGTTCTCATGTAACACAGTTAGAATGAACACACAGTTAGGATATTATATGATATGAATATCGACAGCAAAACCCGCAAGATTGAAATTACTATAGAAAACACGATAAGCAAAGTAAAACCCTGAAAAGAGTGTAAACCGGTTATTTCATGCTATTTCAGGGCTATTGCCTGTCAATCTTAAGGACTTTAAAGTCCTTAAAGACTTTAAGACTTATAGGCAAAACGCCCGTCATACGACGGGCGTTCAAATCTTTTTTTCAATACAGCGGTTCACTTGTTTGCAAAGAACTCGGTAATTTTGGCAAATGCCTGTTCTGCCTTGTCCGAAAATTTGCCTGAAACTTCTTCCGTTTTGTCGGCCAGTTTACCCAGCGCATCCTTTACTTCGCCGGTAAACTCTTCTGCCTGATTTCTCAATATATCAGTAAGGTCAAGTTTTTTACCTTCGAATATTTCCGTAAGATGTTCCCCGACGAATGCAGGCAGGCGTTTTTCCAGATGATTTCTTAAAATATTGAGCGCCTGTTCCGCCTGTTCGCCTGACAGTCCCGCGTTTTCGAGTTTTGCGGCCAAATCGGCAGACGTGGGGTACAGGGCATTTTTGGCTTCTTCGATAGCTTTGCGGTAGTCGGGTTCTTCGGCAACTTCCTTCACGTATTCAACATATTGCACCACATTGTCCCTGTCGATCACAACGACACCTCTGGTCAGCAGTCCGAGTTCGTCTATCAGGAAGCCGTATTTTTCACCAAATTCGTTGTTTTTGTAATCCGACAGCGTTACCACCCTGTCGATACCTTCGGCTCCGCAGAACCGGCTCTGCGCAAAAGGCAAGTCTTTCGATATGCAAATAATCACAATGTCTTCGCCAAGCTTTGCGGCTTCCCTGTTGAACCGTTTGGTCTGCAGGGCGCATACACCGGTATCGATTGAGGGAAATACCGATATGATTTTTACCTTGTCCTTAAAATCGGACAGTTTCACGGGGTCCATAGCTACTCCGGTCAGGGTGAAGTCGGGAGCTGTCTGTCCCGTTTTTGTTTCGTGTCCTGTAATAGTCACAGGCTCGCCTCTAAATGTTATTCCTGTCATGATAAATCGTGTTTATATTTAAAATACTGTTTATTTACGGCTTCTTATTTCGTTTCTTATAGTTATAGCCATTTCGTAGTCTTCGATCTGCACCGCATCGTTAAGTTTGTTCAACAGTTCTTCCATGCTGAACTGCCCCAGTAGAGTGCTGTTGTTCTGCGAGACCTTTACTCCTACCATGTCAAGCACTTCTTTTGTTGTGAAAATGGGACATTTGAAGCGGAGAGACAGCGCGACGGCATCGGACAGCCGCAGGTTGAAGCTGGTATATGTTTTTCCGTTGAAACAGAGTATTTCCGCATAGAAGCTGGATTCTCGGAAATCTTTTATGAACACTTCCAGGATTTCGGTGTTGCAAAGGCGCGCGAGTTCAAAAAACAGGTCGTGGATAAAAGGATGCCTGGAAACGGAATTTTCCAGGCAAAAGGCAATGGATTGCGCTTCATAAAATCCCAAAACCACGGGAAAAACATGGTTTTCGCCCTGTTCTCCGAGTATCAAAACATATATTTCGGGCTTGTCACGGTTGCCTGAAATACCTTTAACAACTAATCTTACTTTGTCCATAATCAATATGAAAATAATTTGTAAATAACACTCCTGCAAAAAAATGGCAAATCAGTTACCTAACTGTAAATGTTGTTGAACGAACTGAATTACCCGAATAATTCTACAGCGCAAACGTAGTAAAAATGCAATTAATACACAAAATAAGTTTCGGGATGTAATGTTTTGCTATAAAAAACCGGGAGGCGCTTCAGCGTTGTCAGCCGGCATGTCACACAGTTCCATCAGCCGCATCAGGTTCCGGCTGTAGGAAGGAAAGCGGTAGTATTCGTTTCCTATGGCATTATAGTACAGGGCGCTGATAAAGCTGCTGTCTCTTTTTGCCACGAAGCTGTCAAATTCATCATGGCTGCTGTTCAGTATAAATTTGACCGTTCTGGTGTTAAAGCTGAATTGCCCGCTGCGTATAATACATTCGAGGTCACTCGGCTTTTTTACAAAGGCATTGTTAAGCGTATTTTCTATTTTAGGATGAATCCGGCTGTCGGCCAGTTCGGCAAAAAACAGCATGAAGCACGGGTTGAAGATCCCGTAATCATCAAGCATTTTGACAATAATCCTTTCGTGCGTGCCTGTTATCCTTATGTCGTCGAGAAATATGAGAAGTTTATTGCCGACACGGTTTTTATCGACATAAAATTTGTCGCCTTTGATCAGGCTGTACCTTTCGTCTGCCGACATTTCGCCGTAATCTTCCCTGTATGTCACTGTACGGTGGATTTTAATCTCTTCCGCAACCGGGAAATTATTCCTGAAAAGGAATCCGTTCAGCTTGTCCGCGAAAAAATTTTTCATGTAAAATGACGCCGTAGGTATATGCGAGTATGCGCTTGAGAGAATGGCGACGGGTTGTCCGTCGTAACGGTGTGAAAAGCAGTTTTTAATGAAACTGTCGGCCAGTTCGTACCCGAATTTGCGGGCAATATTTGCGGATCCGTATTTGAATATGGAATATTCTTCGGGCGAAAAGTCGAACCTGTCGGGAGAATCGATTTGATGTGCCGAAAACCGTATAATTTCTCGGTTAGAGTTTTGATTTAATGTCATGTAAAGTATAATTTGAGTCAGTAAGCAGTATCGCCTTGAAGCCGAATTTTACGGCTCCGCGGTAATCGGTTTTCAGATTGTCGCCGATATGTAATATTCCGGATTTCGGGAAGCTGGTTCTATCGAGAATTGACTGGAAAAAAGCAGGTGACGGTTTTGATGCCTGTATTTCGTCCGAAAACACAAAAAAGGTAAAGAAATCATATATGCCCATCTTTTTCAATACTCTGCGCAGTATCGACCCTTCCATGTATCCCGTATTGCTTCCAATGTTGAGGCTTCCGGTTTCCGACTGCAGAGCCTTGAGAATATCGGGTATCTTATCGTTTAAAAGCTGTGGAGGATAGTCCATTAGCAGTTCATTGGACTGTAGCATCAGCCAGAGGACGCTTTCGATATCAGCATTGCGGGATTGCGGGTCGATGGCTTTCAGTACGCTGAGATACATGAAGCGCGCCGGTATTTTTACTCCGGTCATTTCATTATATCTGTCGAACACCCTGTCTTTTTGCTGGACAAGGGCTTCAATCTGTTCCACGTTCATATTTTTGGGACGGAAGCTGTCGGCAATCATTTCCGCTCTTTTGCGCTTGAAAAGAGGGTTTGATTTAATCAAGGTCAGCCACAAGTCAAAGGAAATATGCTGTATCATACGGAAAACGGCTGTCAGTTTTTCACAAGCTGCACAATGATCAGTCTTCCCCCGTCTTCCTTCGACAGCAGAATCTGTTTTCCGTCGGACAGTTCGACTGCCTGGCCAACAGGAATTGTTTTACCTTCCGTTTTATCTTCCAAACTGTTAAGCCTCTGGTTTATCAACATCCATTTACCTTTGTGGAAAACAAAGTATCCGACGGGTTTCTTCTGGTCGTCGGTCAGCCGTTCATTCGGGAAAACGTTTCTGTTTGAATGCCATTGATACAGATACTGATTGTGATACACCATTAGCCGGTAGTCGTCGGGCGTAAACGAGCCTGCTCTCCGCGAGGAATACAGGTTGAGAACGGGCAGAACGCCTCGATATTCAGTTCCGCAGAACGGACATTTCGGTTTCGTGGAGTTATCGAAGACAAACCATTTGTGGGTGCATCCCGGATTTTGGCATGGCTGCATTAAATCTACCGTTTTCAGCAGTGCATCTTCCCATTCGTTTGCAGTGGGACGCGCCAGGGGGTTGTGCAGGGCATCAATAAATGCCCTGTCAAACAGTTTCTTCAGATAGGGGCCGCATACGGTATATGGTATTTTTCCGGGGTCGCCCTGTGGCAGGCATCCCGGATGCAGATCGCTTATTTTAACACGGTTGGCTTTGTCTTTAGGATGCTCGACGAATAAAGCCTTTAATCCCATCGACAGTTCCTCGTCTTTGGCGGTATCCAGGTCCCATACTTTTCCTCCTCGCAGTGGATGCCTGTACAGCAGATACATATATACCATCACGGCCAAAGCGTGCTTGTCGGTGGCAATGCTGGGCAGTTTCCGTGCCGGATCGCCGAGTTTCAGATGCTTTGTGGAAATCACTTCCGGCGCTATAAAGTCGGGAGTGCCAAGCACATCGGGCGGGTATTTTCCGGGAACTACCAGGCCGTCGATGTCGATGATTGCGGCTTTGCCCGAAGTCGGGTCGATCAGTACATTTTTGTACGACAGATCCGAGTGAGCCAGTCCGGCGGCATGCAGTCGCCTGACAGCGCGGCTTATGCGTATGAGTACCTGAAAATATTTGAACCAGTCGCCTTTTTCTTCCGGAGCGAGAATCTTATTTTGATTCTTGGCCGAAGCATACCATTTTCCTTCCTTTTCCTTTCCTTTAATTCCATTCATATCATTGTTGATGGAACCTTTTGCGAAAAAAAACTGTTTTTGATACGTAGGGCTGACTAAACCCAGCTTTCCGTTGTATTCCACGATTTTAGTAGGCCAGCAATACAGGTCTTGCCAGTAGTTTCCGCCTTCCGATTTGAATATTTTGTCGCGGTAAATTCCGGTGATGTTCTGCAGCCGGTCTTTAGCGTTAAAGTCCTGCTTATCTCTGAAAAAGGCTACAACATACGATTTGTCGGGACTGAAATACACGTCTTTCATGCCTCCCGCTCCAATTATTTCGTCGATGAACTCAACGGTCGAGCCGTCGGTTGCTGTAATTTTTATAGTCTGTGCCATAAGTGTTTATATTTAAAATAAAATTGCAATCGTTCTGTCGTCGTGATTACCCCGCGACCAGAAATCCAGCCATTTAAGCAATTGATGTGCCGACTGTTCTATGTCGCCTGTAAAATCGACTTTTGCATTTTCCTCGTTTTTTCCCTGCAGGTCGTCCCACAATGTATGCCATTTGCCGGTGCTGTTGAGGCTGGCGTCGGTCTCGAATTTCGGGTCAGTCACACCGTCAGTCATGAGAACCAGTGCGGTAAAATCCGGCACGATGTCGAAACGCAAGCGTTTAGACATGCTTTTCCATACAAATATTTCGTTCATTGTCAAAAACCTCGTCTGTCCTGCAAATTCGCCTCCGTCGGGTTCTCCAAGTATTTTCAGGTATTCCGGCTCTTTACGGTAAATGCCTATTCCTCCGTCGCCTACCCAAAATGCGGCGATGAACCAGCCGAAATCAAATTTTTTACTGATCGAAAGTATCAGGGTTGTGGAATAGTCTTTCAGGTTATAGCGTTGTTTTTCCGCTTCTTCCTGGATGTTTTTATATGCCTGGAATGCCGCCTGGCCAATAATGTTGTAGAGTATTCTAACGATTTTTTCGTGATTTTCCGGAGACTGGGCTTTTTCGAAAAGCCGGATGTTTTCTTCAAAATCTTCGCTGTTTACGTCTAATTGCGTATTGCAAACGTCAATAGCTGTTTCGCAGGCAATCCGGGAACCTTTCCGCGAGTATTTGGCCGAACCGGCGCCGTCGGCAACAACCATTGTGTACCATCCTGTTTCTTTGTTGAAATTCAATGCAAAATCATCGTCGCGGGGTTTTCCTTCGTGGGCATGTGAGCGTCCGCGCTGACTTGCTGCAATCATATTTTTTCTACGGTATTCTTCTTCGCCGGGTTCGGACGTTTCCGTTTCCATGTTTTCGATTTTCACAAATTCACTGTCTTCGTCGGGCTTGTAATATTCGATATCTGTTGGAGTAGGAATATTGTGCCACAGCGAACGCGGGTCATGATTGATAATAAGATTAATGTCCCGCTCGAAAACAGGCCGTCCCTCCGTCCAGTCATTGCGTTTACACAGCATTGTGATTTTGTGTTCGCCTGCCTGTACCGGAATACCCTTTATTTGTCCGTCTTCGGGAAAATATCGTAACCCAACATCTTCCAGTCCCTTGAACGAAACTTCTGCAAGATCCGGCATTCCGAGATTTTTAATGTCAAAGTTGATTGCATATTGCTGGTTTATTTTTCCGGGAGGGAATTTTATATCCTTATTTTTTATTTGAATATCAAAGGCTCTGTTTTTTGCTTCTTCCCTGTTTTCGGGAGTATTGTTTTCTTGTCCTAACTTCATGTTTGCTTGCGTATTTTGAACTTCTAATACATTTGATTCTGTCGAAATTTCGTCCGGTACTGGAGGGGCTTCGTCCAATTTCTGCGTGTCTTTGGCCGATTTCTGCGTGTCTTTGGCCGATTCCTGCAGATCTTTGGCCGATTCCTGCAGGTCTTTGGCCGGTTCCTGCAGATCTTTGGCCGGTTCCTGCAGATCTTTGGCTGGTTCCTGCAGATCTTTGGCCGATTCCTGAGTATCTTCAACCGGTTCCTGCAAGGCTGTGTATCCCTGCAAGATTTCGACTGTTTTCGATAAAGTTTGTTGAATTATTGATACATTTTGATTTACTTCCTGCAACGATTGATGGACTTCCTGCAGTACTTTATATAATTCCGGTGTAAAATTGTTAATTCCCATAAATATACATATTAACCTTTTGTTCTTGTTATATCTGCACTTCCTTCGCCAAAACCGAAATGCGCTTCTACTCCGCACCACGGACATTTTGTAATTTCCTCTTCACCGGTGCATATCACTTTTCCGCATGAACAGTAACTGAATCCGTACTGGTTTCCGCAACAGGGACATGCCGGAAATCCGGATAAGGAACTGGTGTTTATTTTACTGCCGCTTTCGGTGTTTTCCGATAATTCAAAATAGGTATTATCTACAGGATAGGCTCCTACAAGCTTATAGTCCACCACATCCATAGCAAATTCGGAATACTGTCCGGATGAAATTCTTTTCCGGTATTTAATAAGGTAAGGCTGTTTTGTGGTCTGGCATTTGGCTAATATGACCGCATAATTGTCGTCTATTTTCGCGTGTGCCTGATGTTTGTTCAAATTGATTTTGGATAAATATCCGTCATTGCCTACGGGAGCCAGATGCAGTTCATCGTCGTTGATTTCACTGACGCTCACGCTGCTTGTCTTGATAGAGGCCGTAACCCATTTGAAGAATTTTCTGAAAGATTCGGCATCCGTATCTTTAAGTACCAGAATATTATCGGTTATTTTGCCGAAAATACCCGTGTCAATCCCTGTTCCTATGGCAACGACAATCAGGTTTGCACTTCGACGGTATTTTTGATTCCAGCGTTCAAAGCTGCTGTCGAAATTGTCGGTTGGGTTACCGTCGGTGAACAGAAAAACAATTGGTTTCCAGTCACCTTTTTCTTCCAGGGTAGTTTTCTTTACCGAGCCGGATATATCGTTCATCAAAAAATCAAGGGCTTTACCGAGGGAAGTGCCGCCTCCGACAGGAAGCTTGGGCGGATAAAAGTTGAATAACTCCATCAGTGGCGTGATTTTCTGTGCTTTTCCGGCGAAAGCAATAATGGAAATATAGACTGTTTCCAGGGCGTAAGGGTCTGTACGCAGGTCTTTTATTATTGTTGACATTCCATCCTGCACCAGACCGACAGGCTCTCCAACCATGGATTCGGAAACGTCAATTAGAAAATATATAGGTAATCGTCTCATAATAAATAATTTTTATTTCGTTTGCTGTGTGGAAACATACACTGTGGCAGGGCCGGTGATGTGATACATCGACAGTCCTTCGCCTCCCAAAAAGCCTCTTGCGGAAAATGTGGACTGAAGATTGCCTATCGAGCCGGCATTGATACAAATAAAGTGTTTTTCATCGACATAGACGGACGATTCTGCTTTGACGTCCAAACGTATAGCCGAACCGACAGAATCAAGGAAAACGGTGGCGTCACCGGATATTTTCTGCATGGCCAGCTGCATGTCGCTTATCAAGGATGACAGGTTGAGTGAAAAGTTAACGTCCACGTTCCTGTTGGAGGCGACATAATAGCCTGCACGGCAAATGATTTCGCCTCCAAACAGTTTTAAATCAACAGGAATCAGCCCCATTTTTCCTGAAATCAGCATTTTTTTCGCTGCGCCTGACCGGTTGTTCAACTCTACCAGAAAGATGCTTTCGCCCGATATTTTGCGTTTCAGCATACCGCCTAATCCTTTGTCTATTACTCTAACATCCTTTTCGATACCGTTTTCGTGATATACAAGAGCGCCTTTTTCGCAGAAAAAACTTTCCGAGGGATTGAGTTCCACTTCCAGGCTTTTATAGTCGTATCCTACTATTTTGCAGTTCATTATATTTACTTTATTTATATATTCGATATATTTTCGGGGGACAAATGTATAAATATTTTTTTATACTTTTGTCTGCGATTTTTTATGTCACATTATAATGTTATTATAATGACAGCAATAATCATAAAAGTGAAAATGAGAAAAGTGAAATTAAATTTTTATAACGATGCGATACTTCAACATAGCAGGACCCTGTAACAGTAACGAACATTATATGATAGAAGCTTCTACCCGATTGAAAGGCGTGGAACAGTTGATTGACGAGAAACAGTACTTTGTTATTCATGCGGCGCGCCAGAGCGGGAAAACAACCTATATCAGAGATTTGGCTCGGCGGCTCAACGAATCGGGAAGATATTACGCTGTATATTGCTCTCTGGAACGTATGCAGGAGATTGGCGAACCGAAAGAAGGCATACCGGAAATTGTAAAAAAGATTAAAAATACACTTCGATTTTCGGGTATTCCTCACAGCGCTGAATTTGCACAGGAAGCCGATTATGATAATTTTACAGGGGTATTAAATACCGAGCTTACACTGTTTTGCATGTTGCTTGACAAACCTTTGGTTATGTTATTCGACGAAGCCGACTGCCTTAGCGAAGGAACATTAATATCCTTCCTCCGTCAATTGCGGGACGGTTATAATGACCGTAGCACAGTGCCTTTTGTACATTCCATAGCTCTGGTTGGTATGCGTAACATTCGCGACTATAAGGCAAAGGTGCGTCCCGACGGGCAGACGCTCGGCAGTGCAAGTCCGTTTAACATAGTTACGGAGACTTTTACACTGAACAATTTCACCAGGGAAGAAATCGCCTCCCTTTACCGGCAGCATACCGAAGAAAACGGACAGAAATTTGAAGAGGATGCTATTGAACTTGCATGGGAACAGACGCAGGGACAGCCATGGATAGTTAATGCCATTGCCCGCGAAGCGATTGTGAAACTGTTGCAGTCGGACTATTCAAAACCCGTCACGGCAGAACTGGTGAACGAAGCTATTCAAAATATTATCCTCAATCGTCCCACACATATCGACAGCCTGCTCGAACGGCTTAAGGAAGAACGGGTACGCAGTGTAATAGAACCCTTAATACTCGGCGAAGAACTTATCGACAGGGAATCGGACGATTTTCTGTATGCACAGGATTTGGGACTGATTTGCGTGGTGAACTCAATAGTAAAACCGGCAAATCCCATTTATGCTGAAATAATTATACGCAAACTGTCATTTTCCGCACAGGAAGCTCTGAAAGACCCGCAATACCCGTATGAGATGCCCCGCTATCTGAAGAACGGACAGATAGACATGGATTACCTGATGCGTGACTTTCAGCAGTTTTGGCGCGAAAACAGCGAAATGTACATGAAAAAAATTGACTACCGGGAAGCGGCGCCGCATCTGGTGATGATGGCATTTCTGCAAAGGGTGGTCAATGGAGGCGGACAGATTATCCGCGAAATGGCGATAGGTGCGGGTCGCATCGATCTTTGCATTATATATGGGGACAGGAAATATCCAATAGAACTGAAAATATGCTATGGCGTCAAATATCTGGAAAAGGGTCTGCAACAGACTGTCCGCTACATGGATACATGCGGCTGCAACGAAGGATGGATGGTTGTTTTCGACCGTCGCAAGAAAATCAAATGGAGCGATAAAATCTATATACACAGGAAAACGGTAAACGGAAAAACAGTTACAGTAGTAGGAGCCTGAAAATGTTAAAAACAACAGGTATATGCAACACTTTAACACGACGGTTTAATTTGTACATTCACCGTTTTTTCTTACTTTTGCGCGTTAATTACCCTGTAAAGGGACAGTAAATATATATAAATGAATGAAATAGTAAAACAAATCGGACATATAACGCAGGTCATAGGGCCTGTTGTCGATGTAATTTTTGACGGCGTATCGGAACTTCCACGCATCCATGATGCACTGAAAATTGTTCGGGAAAATCATCCGTCACTGATACTTGAATGTCAGCAGCATATTGGGGAAAACACTGTCAGGACAATAGCGCTCGACGCAACCGACGGACTTTACAGGGGAATGGAAGTCAAAGCCTTACGTTCTCCAATAACCATGCCTGTCGGCGAACAGGTAAAAGGCCGCCTGTTGAATGTAACGGGAAAGCCCGTCGATGATTTGAACGTCATCTCGAAGCTGGGGTCGTATCCCATACACCGCGATCCTCCCAAATTCGAAGACCTGTCCACCGACAAGGAAATTCTTTTCACCGGCATCAAGGTGATTGACTTGCTGGCGCCTTACCAGAAGGGAGGCAAGATCGGTCTGTTTGGCGGCGCCGGAGTAGGTAAAACCGTGCTTATCATGGAGCTGATAAACAACATTGCCAAAGGATACAAAGGCTATTCCGTGTTTACAGGCGTAGGAGAAAGAACACGCGAAGGAAACGACCTGCTCAGAGAAATGATTGAATCGAATATAATATGCTACGGCGACAGATTCCGCGAGGAAATGGAAAAGGGAAACTGGGACCTCTCTCTTGTGGATTACGAGGAACTGAAAAAATCGCAGACAACCCTTATATTCGGACAGATGAACGAGCCTCCCGGTGCGCGCGCTTCCGTTGCGCTGTCGGGATTAACCGTTGCCGAAGCGTTCAGAGACGAAGGAATTGAAGAAACCGGCAGAGGCAAGGACATTCTGTTTTTTATCGACAACATTTTCCGTTTCACGCAGGCAGGAGCCGAAGTGTCCGCTCTGCTGGGCAGAATGCCTTCTGCTGTAGGCTACCAGCCTACGCTGGCAACGGAAATGGGCGTGATGCAGGAACGTATTGCCTCCACCAAATACGGTTCAATCACTTCGGTGCAGGCGGTGTATGTCCCTGCGGACGACCTCACTGACCCTGCTCCCGCAACAACATTTGCCCATCTCGACGCTACAACCGTGCTGAGCAGAAAGGTTTCCGAACTCGGAATCTATCCTGCGGTTGATCCGCTGGAGTCGTCTTCCAGAATCCTTGACGCGCTGATTATAGGTGACGAACACTACGATACGGCACAGAAAGTGATTCAGATTCTGCAAAAGTACAAGGAACTGCAGGATATTATCGCCATACTGGGCATGGAAGAACTGTCGGAATCCGACAAGTCGGCCATATTGAGAGCGAGAAGAATACAGCGATTCCTGTCGCAGCCTTTCCACATGGCCGAAGCGTTCACCGGAATAAAGGGCGTGATGGTGCCGATAGAAGAAACCATCCGCGGATTTAAAATGATTCTTGGCGGAGAAGTCGATGAATACCCCGAATCGGCTTTCAACCAGGTGGGAACAATAGACGAGGCAATAGAGAAAGGTAAGAAAATACTTGCCGACAGTTCGGGCGGATTGATTTAAAATTAAATCTGTAGCAGAAAATCATGAAAAAAAACTGTTTTGCTATCGCATGTTTAACATGCCTGCTGGCTGCGTGTCAAAGCGAAAAGCCTGATATCTCGAATATCAGCCTCAGTATGGAAATACAGCGCCTGGACATGGATATTTTCAACAGCCCCGTTGACAGCCTGCACAATAAATACGGGATATTCTTCGACTTATATACCGAAGGTATTCTTGATATTGGAAACTGCAGGGACAGTTCGTTCAATGAATATTTCAATATGTTCAAAACCGATTCCATTGTTATGCAGGCATACAGCGATGTGAAAAAGCAGTATCCCGACTTGAGGAAACTTACCGGAAAGCTCACCGAGGCTTTCAAATACTACCGCTACTATTTTCCCGACAAGCCTGTCCCGAAAGTTTACACGTACATTTCGGGATACAATCAGTCTCTTATATTGACAGACAGCGTTCTTGCCATCGGGCTGGACAAGTATCTGGGAGCGGACTACGAATTTTACAGCAAACTGAAATTTCACAAATACATGTCGCGAAACATGTATCCCGAAAAAATCGCTTCCGATTACATCGCAGCCTGGACAGACAGCGAATGGGCATTGGATACGAGAAAAAACAATGACCTGATTTCGAAAATGCTGTTTGAAGGGAAAATTCTTTATGCCACGAAAATGATTCTGCCCGACGAAGCCGATTCGCTAATATTCGGATTTACAGCCGACCATCTACGCTGGTGTAAAAATAACGAAAAAACCATGTGGATAACTCTGATTGAAGAGAAACTGCTGTTCTCAACAAACCCTTTTGAGATTAGAAAACTGACGGAGCCTGCTCCGAATACCACTCAGTTTACTCACGAATCGCCCGGCAGAGCCTGTAACTGGATTGGATACAATATAATAGCAAAGTATATGAAAAACAATCCCCAAAGTCTCCGGGAACTGATGGACAACGACGATTATCACAAAATATTCGAACAGGCGAAATATAAGCCGAACTGACGTAACCGCCTGTCAAAAAAAATGCAGACAGTCTATCGGGCTGTCTGCAATAAACTTTGCCCCGAAGCTGGCCAGTTCTTCCACCGGACGGAATCCCCACGATACCCCTGCCGGAAAAAAACCTGCGGCACAGGCCGTTTCCATGTCAATGCTCGTGTCGCCAAGATAGAAAACCCTGTCGGGAGACACGGAAAGGCTTTCGGCAACGAAAAGCGCCGACTTGGGATTCGGCTTTTTGGGGAAACTGTCCGTTGCACCGAGTATTGTGTCGAAACAACTGTTGTAAAACAGTTTGTCACATATCTTTTGCGTGATGCTGTCGGTTTTGTTCGACAGTATCGCCTTTTTTATCTGTTTTGCCGACAGGCCGTCAAGTAACTCATAAATACCGTCATATACACGTGTTTTGTTTACGCAGTTATTTCCATAGACTTCGACCACCGTTCTGTGAATATTCTCTATATTTTCGAGAGTTGCATGTTCGGGAGGAATACATCGCTCCACAAGCCGCCTTATCCCGTTGCCCACAAAGTATTTATACTGACTGTAACTGTATTGCGGATATCCGTATCCCGACAGTACTTCGTTCACCGAATCGGCAATATCGGGAATAGAATTTATCAGAGTTCCGTCCAGATCGAAAATAATTGCCTCGTATTTTTTATACATATATATAATATATCCTATAGTTTCGGACGGCGAAAGTACTAAAAAACTTCCTATGTTTACAGGCAAAACAAACTGCAGTAATCAGGGCAAAATATATGATATAACAAACCGAAATAAGCGCATGGATTTATCTGTCAATATTACTCGCGCTGATTATGGTTATTGTCCTCTGTGTCGGCGGACGGGTCTATAAAACAAGCCGCGAAAATCCGGTCAATGCACTTAACAGATAACAAAAAAATGAACAGTTCGCTGAAAAAATGAGCGGCACATTGCTGGCAATAAATGAAATATTGCTAGCAATATGCGACGTATTGCTGGCAATATGCGACATATTGCCAGCAATATGAGAAATATTGCCAGCAATAAATGACATATTGCCAGCAATAAATGAAATATTGCCGGCAATAAATGAAATATTGCTGGCAATAAATGAAATATTGCCGGCAATGAGCGACGAATTTTACAGGTAATTTTCGGAAATGAGATATTATATTTTGCATTATATACAAATAATCTTCAAACGCAGCAATGACAAAAGACAGCATGGTTTTAAACTCGACGAAAGAGAAGTTCCCTAAACTTATAGCGAATATAAAAGAAGAAATAGCTAAATGGTGAGTTTTGTGAATTGCGTCATTATTGATCTCAGACGCCTACAGCGTCATAAGACATGAAGAATCACCACATTTTTATCTCACAATTTTACACCGAGCGCAGTATAAAAGTTAGTATTAAAAATAATTTTTGGCTTTTGTCTTTAACTGAGCCAATAGTCACTCACATAAAAAGACAGTTACAGTTTCTCATCCGGCACGAAATTTTCAATTTTCAATTTTCAATTTGTTAAGTGCGCTTCCGGCTCTGAACCATTTTATTTGCAGTTCGTTGTAAGTATGGTTAGCATTAAACTCATCTGTTGTTCCGTCGGCATGTCGGAGAATCACAGTCAGAGGTTTTCCCTGTTTGAAATCTGTAGTATCAACGGAAATGTAATCGTTTTCCCTGATTTTTCCGTAATCGTTTTTATCGGCAAAAGTGATGGCGAGCATGCCCTGTTTTTTGAGATTTGTTTCGTGAATACGTGCAAAGCTTTTAGCCAGTATCACCTTGACATTCAAAAAACGTGGTTCCATAGCGGCATGTTCTCTCGACGAACCTTCGCCATAATTGTCTTCCGCCACTACTATGGAAGATATTTGCATTGCTTTATACTGTTTTGCAACAGTCGAAACGGCTTCATAATGACCGGTAAGCCTGTTGAGCGCCGAACTGGTTTTTCCGTTAAAAGCGTTCACTGCCCCCATTAGCATATTGTCGGAAATATTTTCCAGATGTCCCCGAAAGCGCAGCCAGACGCCCGCCATGGATATATGGTCGGTAGTACACTTTCCTTCTACTTTAATGAGTAACGTCATGTTTTGCAGGTCGCTGTCATTTGCCGGGGGAAAGGGCTGCAACAACTGCAAACGTTCCGAATGAGGGTCAATCGACACATCTTCGCTGCCTGTTCCGGGAGCAACATATCCGCTGTGTTCTACCTCGAAACCTTTCGGTGGAAAAACTTCGCCCTGTGGCGCTTTCAGCATCACCTCCCTGCCATCCGCCGTTTTCAGCCTGTCGGTTAGCGGATTGAAACGCAGGTCTCCGGCAATGGTAAAAGCCATTGTCAGCTCTGGAGAGGCAACAAAAGCGTGGGTATTCGGATTTCCGTCAGCACGTTTGGCAAAATTACGGTTGAACGAAGTTACGATGGAATTTTTCCTCGTATTGTCTTCGTCACTGTCGGCATGACGTTTCCACTGTCCGATGCATGGTCCGCAGGCATTAGCCATAATCACGGCTCCGGCTTTTTCGAAATCGGCAATCAGACCGTCGCGTTCGGCGGTAAAGCGGATTTGTTCCGATCCCGGATTGATAATCAGCGGGGCGGCGATTGGGATATTGTCGTCCAAAGCCTGACGTGCAACCGATGCCGCCCTGCTTAGATCCTGATACGAGGAGTTGGTGCAGGAACCAATCAGGCCGACTTCCATTTTGTACGGATAATTGTTTTTGGTCACTTTGGCGGCAAATTCGGAAACGGGAACGGCGGCGTCGGGCGAAAACGGCCCGTTGATATACGGTTCCAAAGACGCAAGGTCTATTTCGATAATTCTGTCGTAATATTTTGAAGGCGTTGCCGATACTTCGGAATCAGCCTGTAAGTAGGGAGCAATGTTTTCAGCCATTCGGGCAACTTCTTCGCGTCCGGTTCTGCGAAGATATTCGGCAATATTTTCATCGAAAGAGAAAATCGAAGTCGTTGCTCCGATTTCAGCTCCCATATTGCAGACAGTGGCTTTTCCGGTAGCCGAGAGCGAGGATGCTCCTTCTCCGAAATATTCAACTATAGAATTGGTTGCGCCCTTGACAGTGAGTATTCCCGCCAGTTTCAGGATAATATCCTTTGGTGAAGCCCATCCGGCAAGACGTCCGGACAGTTTTACCCCGATCAGTTGCGGCATTTTCAATTCCCATTCCATCCCGTTCATAACGTCCACAGCATCTGCGCCGCCCACTCCGATGGCAATCATTCCGAGGCCTCCGGCGTTAGGGGTATGCGAATCGGTGCCGACCATCATTCCGCCCGGAAAAGCATAATTTTCCAGAACTACCTGGTGTATGATGCCTGCTCCGGGTTTCCAGAATCCTATGCCGTATTTGTTTGATACTGTTTTCAGAAAATCATAAACTTCACTGTTGCTGCTTACTGCCGCTGCAATATCGCTGTCGGCGCCGTTGCTTGCCTGTATCAGGTGATCGCAGTGAACGGTTGCCGGCACGGCCGATTTTTTCTTTCCCGCGTTCATAAACTGCAATAAGGCCATTTGCGCCGTAGCATCCTGCATGGCAACCCTGTCGGGACGGAAATTCACGTAGTCTTCTCCCTTTTTGTATATTTTCAGCTGATTGGCGTCATACAGATGTGCATACAGAATTTTCTCGGACAACGTAAGCGGGCGTGCAATATGTTTTCGCACATTATCGATTTTACCGGCAAAATTCAGGTAAAATTCTCTAACTGTTTCAATATCTTTAATCATAATGCTAATTCTGTTTCTTTTTGCTGATGAACTTGTCGCTTATCCATTTCGGCACCACAAAAACTCCGATTATAAGGTACGGATAATATGTTACCAGCCTCCACAACAGCGCCAAAGCCACGACAAATCCCGCAAAGGGAATAAATTCGTCCAGATAATTGCTGAACATTATTTCGGCTATACCGCTTCCTCCGGGCGTGGGGGTTACCAGCATCGCAATCCACATAACCAGCTGACGTGCAAAGATAAGAAAATGGTCGTGCACGGCAAAGAAGGCCAGAAACAAACAGTTTACAATCCAGTAACGCGAGGTCCACGAAACGAAAGTGGTTAAAAAAGCTGTGAACCAAAACGATTTTTTCTTGGATTTAAGTTCCGTCGAGCTAAGTTCGATTTCGCGCAAGGCCTTGGTTGCGCTTCTTTTCCAGCGTTTCAGAAAAGGCAGCTTGAACAGTGCGAATATCATTTTACCCAGTCGTTTGGGATTAACGAACATTCCATATATAAGCGCTATAACCCATATAAACTTGACTGTGTAGCCGATCACGGCAAGCCAGAAAATTCCGTGTGTCCAGCCGGGAGAATTTTCGATGTCGAAAAGGTTGTTAACCCCTATGGATAATGCCAGTATCGGGAACATTATCACAAAGTACGCTTCATCCAGCAATGAGGTCATCATTACCATTGCCGAACTTTTGCCGATGCTGATTCCTTCTTTGTGAATATATATTAGTGCAACGCTTGTTCCGCCAACAGACGAGGGTGTTACGGCCGATGTAAATTCCCAAAGCATGATCACCCGAAACGCCTGCCTCCAGGTTAGCTGATTTTCGGAAAGCGCTCTTATCCGCACTATGTAACCGAAATCCCGTCCAATGATGCAGAATATAGCCATTACAAGCCAAAACACCGAAAGCCATGTAAAATCTATTTCATCAAATGTCGAAGGGTCAAATTCTTTGTAGAACATATATGCAATTACTGCCAGCCCAATGAGTACGGGCAAAAATATTTTCCACGATTTAACTTTTTCAATCTCTTCACTCATAGCAAATGATTATATTTCTATTTGGGATGCCACTTTAACAGTGTTCACGATGATACTTTTTTTGTCTTCGTCAAGTCTAATCTCGAACGAATCGCCGGCAATAGCTTCGTCTCTTATAATTGCCTCAGCCAAATTGTCTTCTATATGTTTCTGGATTGCTCGTTTCAAAGGTCTCGCCCCGTATTGGGGATCATATCCCTGTTCGGCGACAAACAGTTTCACTTTTTCCGATATGTCGATTTTATATCCGGACGCATATAATCGTTCCAGCAGGGCGTTAAGCTCAATGTCAGTGATTTTCAGTATGTCTTCGCGCCTTAGAGAATTGAATATTATCAAATCGTCAATTCTGTTCAGAAATTCGGGTGCGAAATTGCGTTTTAATGCCTTGTCGATAATACCTTTGGTATTGTTTCTGATAGCTTCCTCGTTATTTATGGCTGTAGAGAAACCGATTCCCTGACCAAATTCTTTCACTTCGCGGCTTCCGATATTTGATGTCATTATCACAATTGTGTTTTTGAAATCTATTTTTCTGCCCAGGCTGTCAGTCAATTGTCCTTCGTCCAAAAGCTGTAGCAAAATATTGAACACATCGCGGTGCGCTTTTTCTATTTCGTCCAGAAGGATTACGGAATACGGTCTGCGTCTCACTTTTTCAGTCAGTTGACCGCCTTCTTCGTATCCCACATACCCCGGAGGCGCGCCGATAAGCCTGCTGACTGTAAATTTCTCCATATATTCGCTCATGTCAATACGAATCATATTGTCGTCGGAATCGAACATATACTGGCTTAGTATCTTGGCTAATTGAGTTTTCCCCACTCCGGTCGGACCGAGGAAGATAAATGTGCCGATAGGTTTCATCGGGTCTTTAAGTCCAGCCCTGTTACGACGGATGGCTTTAACTACTTTTTCGACAGCCTCGTCCTGGCCAATAATTTTTCCTTTCAAAGCGTTGGGCATCTCGATAAGACGCTCGCTTTCGTTCTTGGCAATGCGCTGTACGGGAACATTGGTCATCATGGCAACAACTTCGGCAATTTTGTCTGCCTCAACTGTTTGACGGTTGTCATTTGATTCTTTTTTCCATTCCTGCTGAGCTTTTTCCAAATCATGACGCAGGTTTTTTTCAGTATTTCTCAATTCGGCAGCTTTTTCATAATCCTGGTTCGCAACAGCTCTTTGTTTTGAATCGTATATTTTTCTGATTTTAAGTTCGATTTCCTGTATTATTTCCGGAATTTCCACACCCATAACATGTACTCTCGAGCCTGCTTCGTCTAAGGCATCAATTGCTTTGTCGGGAAACATTCTGTCCGAGATGTATCTTTCAGTGAGGGTTACACATGCTTTTATTGCATCGGGAGTATATGTCACGTGATGATATTCTTCGTACTTACTTTTTATGTTCTCAAGTATTTCCAGTGTTTCTCCTGCCGAAGTGGGGTTCACCAATATTTTCTGGAAACGTCTTTCGAGGGCGGCGTCTTTTTCGATGTGTACGCGGTATTCGTCGAGAGTGGTTGTTCCGATGCATTGCAAATTGCCTCGCCCAAGAATGGGTTTCAGCATATTGGCTGCATCAAGCGAACCGGGAGCGCCTCCCGCGCCTACAATCGTATGAAGCTCATCAATAAACAGTATTATTTCAGAATGTTTCTGAAGTTCAGCCAGAATGGCTTTCATTCGTTCTTCAAACTGCCCGCGATACTTCGTTCCGGCAACTATTGATGCAATATCCAGAGCAATAAGCCGTTTGTTCAGCAGAACCTTAGGCACCTGATTGTTCACAATTCTCAGGGCAAGACCTTCGATAATTGCTGTTTTGCCAACTCCTGGGTCGCCGATTAAGACGGGATTGTTTTTTTTGCGCCGACTCAGTATTTGTGTAATACGCTCAATTTCTTTTTCCCTGCCTACCACGGGATCCATTTTGTTTTCAGCAGCGATTTTGGTCAAATCCGTACTGAAATTGTCGATTGCCGATGTTCCTGTATTTTTTGATGTTGTATATGTCTTTTGACTGTTGGCAGCTTCGTCGTCTTCATCATCTTCATCGTAATCGCCGTTGAAATTGAATGTTTTGTCTCCGGTCAAACGTCCCTTTACTGAATCGTAGGTAATGGAATCCCTGTTTAGCTGCCTGGTAACAAACGAAGTGCCTTCACTTAATATCGACAGGAGCATGTGAATGGCCTTGATTTCCGTTTCTTTCATGGATCGTACTTCCAGCTGCATTTTTCTTAGGACTATATCTGCTGCTCTTGTCAAAAACAGATTCCCCAGCTCACTTGCGTCTGTAGTTTGAGCATCCTGATCGGATGAACGTAATTGATTTTCTATTAAATATTTATATTCATCCATATCAACATTCAATTCTATAAGCAACCGACAAGCATCATTATCCCTGTGCCGGATTATGCCCAGAAAAAAATGGTCAGGAGTAACAACATTGTTTCCCAACCTGACAGTATCTTCCTTGCTGTAACGAATAATTTCATTTACTTCAGCCGATAATTTTTTTAATTCCATAATTCCCCTAATATGTTCAAAAATAACACGCTAATCTACATGTATAATTATAAAACATGCTATAATAACCGTCGCAAAGTTATTCTTTTTTTTTTGAAAAGCGATATTTTTATACGACGAATCAAAAAAACGGGACTGTTTTTTATGAACAGCCCCATTTACAACATAACAAAAATTAATTGCTTGTTTTACTTTACCATGTCACTCAAATCTGAACCGGGTTTGAATTTTACGACTTTTTTTGCCGGAATTTCAATACTGGCTATAGTAATAGGATTAAATCCCTGTATAGCATTTAGTTTTGCTTTGTTCATGTTAATAAAAATTTAATGGTATAAGATGATAAAATTCACTAAACCGATTTAATTTTCGAATGGATCTGTTCAAAACGGTTGCTTTTGAATGTCGAATACGAAAATACATGTTATCTTTGCGCCATTTTTTAAGGATAACGAATATGAATGATATAAAACAATGGGCGATTAAAACAATCGGAACGGAAGCAAAAGTGATTGATAATCTGATTTCTCTGGTCGATGATGATTTTGAGCGGACGGTCAAGGCGGTTTTCAGAAGTAAGGGACGGCTGATTGCTACGGGAGTGGGTAAAAGCGCTATTATTGCTCAGAAAATAGTCGCTACATTAAATTCGACAGGAACTCATGCTATTTTCATGCATGCGGCTGACGCTATTCACGGTGATTTGGGTATCATAACTCCCGACGATATTGTTCTTTGTCTGTCAAAAAGTGGAAATACGCCTGAAATAAAAGTACTTGTCCCTTTAATTAGAAGTATGGGCAACAAAATTGTATCATTAGTATCTACTCCGGAATCCTATCTTGAAGAACAGGCTGACTATAAGCTTAAAGCATACGTGGATGCAGAGGCTTGTCCCAATAATCTGGCTCCTACGTCGAGTACTACTGCACATCTGGTTATCGGAGATGCTTTGGCTATATGCCTGCTGAGACTCAGGGGTTTCTCTGCGGAAGACTTTGCAAGGGTTCACCCTGGCGGTTCGTTAGGTAAAAAACTGTATCTCAGAGTGGCCGATGTTATTGGCAAAGAAAAGCCTGCTGTCGGAAAAGATACCGGTTTAGAGGACGTTATTATTGAAATATCGTCTAAAATGCTGGGCGCTACGGCTGTCCTGGACGACGGCAAACTCGAGGGAATTATAACCGACGGCGATTTAAGACGAATGTTGGAGAAACGCCGGGATTTTACTCTTTTGAAAGCAAAGGATATTATGAGTAAAAATCCGGCGACTATAGATTACGACGAATTGGCTATCAATGCATTTAACCTTATGGAAAGCCGCTCGATAACTCAACTGATTGTCTTGCAAAATAACGAATATAAAGGTATGGTTCATATTCACAGTATCCTTAGAGAAGGAATAATTTGATGTAGCGGAATACCTTTATGGATGCGAAATAAATAACATGTAAATGTTCAATGTCGCCGATTTAATGACTGAACGAAGTTTCCCAACATATCCGCATATCCAGCAAACAGTGTACGATAAAATTCTGCATTTCAAATCCCATAGGGGATGAATATCAATAGAAATATGGCAATACATATACCACAACTCCGTTAGGAGTTGAACGGGATAACCGCTTCATAACCCGATCATAAAAAACAATCCCGGTATTTACAATCGCGTGCAAGCCTTAAAAGGCTTGTGGCGGGAGGTAAACGGTTTGCTATTGATATGAATGTCCTACGGACAATTATCAAAATGCGCAGTATCCTGAAACTGTTACATTTTATTTCTTTTACATCCCTTAATAACTTAATTTTAGATTATTATTTTCATAACCGCAAGTCAGCGACCAATGTCATCAAGTTAAGGGCTGAAAGTCCGATAATCAATAGCATACCCAATGTCGTCAATTTAAGGCTTAATGCTGTCGATTAAAGTCTTTCGCTCGGCGTAGTCTCCAGACTACGTCGTGTTAAAAGCAAGGCTATAGCCTTGCAAAATTCAAAAACAGAATAAAGAAAATAAAATGAGCGCCGAATACAAAACATTTAACATGATGCGTACTGACTGAATAGTAGAGACGTGGCGCGCCACGTCTCTACGTTGGTTTTTGAGGCTTTGCAAGGCAGAGCCTTGCTTTTAACACGACGTAGTCTGGAGACTACGCCGAGCGAAAGACTTTAATCGACAGCATCAATCCTTAACTTGATGACATTGGTCTGGAGACTACGCCGAGCGAGGGTATTTTCTATACAGGGCGTTGCCACTGTGCTAAATGATGTCGCTCTTTCAGCGCTTTTTGTATAGTGATCCATTTAAAAACTGTTATATCTTGTTCATTTTGCATCCCTAAAAGACAACAAAAAGTGTTTTTTTGCAGATTTGCCGGGTAAAAACGATTATTTCCAATCGGGAAAAGGCAGTTTGGTTTATACCTTACAGTCAGCTGTTAAGCATTAAAAAAATGACTGTCGTGACCGGATGAATGTGTTTTTTTTGAGTTATTCGGAAAAATGTCCTATTTTTGAGAAAAAAAAATAATCTTAATTTGTATTATGTTTAAAACAGATATCTATATAAATAGAAGAAACGTTCTCAGAAACCTGGTTCCATCAGGAGTAGTATTGTTTTTGGGGCATACCGAATCCCCTGTAAATTATGCCGGAAATACATACCGGTTCAGGCAGGACAGCAATTTTCTGTACTTCTTCGGACTTAACTTGCCACATCTGGCAGGCGTAATCGACGTCGAAGAAGGAACAGACTGTATTTATGCTGATGAACCTGATATCGAAGATATTATATGGACAGGAAACCTGCCGTCCATGGAACAGATTGCGGCTCAGGCGGGAATTAATTCCGTTTCTCCGTACAGGGATTTAAGAATCAAATTGTTATCTGCAATCAGGAAAGGACGGAAGATACATTTTACTCCTCCTTACCGTGGCGACAGCAAGATTATACTGTCGGAACTGCTGGGCATACGAATTGGAGAATTGGGCAACTATTCGTCCAAGGTGCTGATTAAAGCTATAGTACAGCTTCGTTCCGAAAAGGAACCCTGTGAAATAGAAGAAATCGAAAGAGCCTGCGATACAGGGTACGAAATGCATACCCTCGCAATGCGGCTGTGCAAACCCGGAATATTTGAATACCAGATTACAGGAGCAATGGAGGGAGTTGCCGGCGCTGCAAACGGAATGCCGTCGTTTCCAAGCATACAGTCTCAAAATTCGGAAATATTGCACAACCATAATCACAACAATATCCTCCGTTCAGGAAAAATGCTCGTAACCGACGCGGGAGCAGAAACATATATGGGTTATGCATCCGATTTTACACGAACAATTCCCGTTGATGGTAAATTTACTGCACGACAATTGGACATATACAACATTGTTTTAGAAGCCAACAATCTTGCCCAGGAAATTTCAAAACCCGGAGAGTTCTATTACAATGTGCATATTGCTGCTGCCAAAATCATTGCCGAAGGATTGAAAAGTGTAGGCTTGATGAAGGGAGATGTAGAAGACGCCGTGCGGTGCGGTGCGCACGCCCTGTTTTTCCCTCATGGACTTGGACATATGATGGGACTCGATGTGCATGACATGGAGAATATCGGTGAAAAATATGTCGGTTACGACGATGAGATACAGCGTTCATCACAATTCGGAACGGCTAACCTGCGTTTGGGACGCAAACTGAAAAAGAATTTTGTCCTGACCGTAGAACCCGGAATATATTTTATTCCTGCCCTGATAGCAAAATGGAAATCGGAAAAAATAAACAGTTCGTTTATCAATTTTCAAAAGGTCGGGGAATATATTGATTTCGGAGGTATTCGACTGGAAGACAATATTGTTATAACGGATGAAGGATGCCGGCGTCTGGGAAAAAGACGCATACCGATAACGCAGGAAGAAGTCGAGGAAGAAATGAGTAAATAATTGTCGTATTTGTACATTCAATAATTCTGTATAATTTTGCACAACGAAATCAGTTTTTTAGAACCGGTTGGTCACAATGAATAGAAATGTTTCTTGCACAAGTCGTTCGGGGATTGTCTCGGAAATAACAACTGAAAGTATTGCAGTGAATATTATCAGTGAATCAGCATGTTCAGGATGCAGCGCCAAAGGGTTGTGCTCTGCTTTTGAACGAAAGGAAAAGATTATTTCCGTACCTAATGCAGGTCAAAACATACAGTGTGGCGATAAAGTTAATGTAATGATGAAAGTAAGTATGGGAATGAAGGCGGTTTTACTGGCTTATTTTATGCCGGTAATTATCGTCACAGTGATGCTTTTGTTTCTGCTCGAAATGGGAACAGGCGAATTTCATGCAGGTATAATTTCACTGGTATCGCTTGCAGGATACTATCTTGTGATATACCGGGTACGTGAAAAACTCAAAAAACAATTTTATTTTTATATTGAAAAAGCAGACTAAAATTAATGAATACAATCATTTTCACAGTAGTAGTTTTAAGCTCCCTTGGAGTTTTGCTGGCTGTAATCCTGTATTTTGTCGCTCAGAAATTTAAAGTATTCGAAGACCCCCGTATTGACGAAGTCGTAGAGATACTTCCCGGCGCAAACTGCGGAGGATGCGGCTATGCCGGATGCAGGGCTTTTGCAGAAGCATTAGTCAAAAACGATGATATTTCGGCCTTACTCTGTCCCGTTGGAGGAAATGGTGTAATGACTATGGCGGCAGAACATCTGGGGAAAACAGCTGTAGTAAAAGACCCTTTGATTGCGGTTGTGCGCTGTGCCGGTTCATGCGAAGTGAGGCCGAGGACAAATCTGTTTGACGGAGCTGTCTCCTGTGCCGTGATGGCAGCAACCTATTCGGGAGATACGGGTTGCAGCTTCGGGTGTTTGGGACAGGGCGACTGTGCGGTTTCCTGCAGCTTTGACGCTATTCATATCAATCCCGAAACGCTGTTGCCCGAAGTGGATGACGAAAAATGTACTGCATGTGGCGTCTGCGTCAAGGCCTGTCCGAAATTGATCATCGAATTGAGAAAAAAAGGTCCGAAGAATCGGCGGATATATGTTTCCTGCGCTAATAAAGAAAAAGGAGGCGTGGCAAAAAAATCGTGCGGAACAGCATGTACCGGCTGTACCAAGTGTCAGAAGGTTTGTGCTTTCGATGCGATAACCATAGCCAATAATCTGGCTTATATCGATTACGGGAAGTGCCGGCTGTGTCGCAAATGCGCGCCCGAATGTTCTACAAACGCAATTATGGAACTGAATTTTCCCCCAAGAAAACAGGAGATTAAGAGTGAGTGAGTATTATAAATATTTGAATTTTGGAAGATGATTAAAACATTTAAATACGGAGGAATACATCCCGCCGACAATAAAATATCCGCGGAATCGGCTATAGAAACTGTTGCTCCCGAAGGCATTGTCCAGATATTTCTTTCACAGCATATAGGTTCGCCGGCATCACCCGCTGTAGCCAAGGGAGACAGGGTTAAGGTCGGACAGCTTATCGCAAAAGCAACAGGCTTTGTTTCGGCAAATATCCACTCATCCGTGTCGGGTACAGTTACCGGTATTGATTTGGTGGCCGACCATCTTGGAATAAAAAAGGAGGCGATAGCAATAAGGGTCGAAAACGATGACTGGCTGGAAGACATTGACCGTTCGGACAGTATAGTGAAAGATATAAAACTGTCGGCAGAAGAAATATTGAAAAAAATAGCGGATTCGGGGCTGGTCGGTCTTGGCGGAGCAGCTTTTCCTTCGCATGTAAAACTGTCGGCGCCTCCGGGCAAAACAGCAGAATATCTTATAATAAATGCCGCCGAATGTGAACCGTACCTAACCTCCGACTACAGGGTAATGCTGGAACATACAGAGGAATTAATGACCGGTATCCGGATATTGAAGAAAGCAATAGGCGTGTCCATTGCATATATAGGCGTCGAGGTCAATAAGCCAAAAGCAATTGAGAAATTAAATTCCATAGCTTCCGAATATCAGGGTATCAGGATTGTGCCTCTCAGAAAAAAATATCCTCAGGGAGGGGAAAAGCAGTTGATAAAAGCCGTAACAAACAGGGAAGTTCCATCGGGAGGTTTGCCAATTGACGTGGGCGCAATAGTTCATAATGTAGGAACTGCATTTTCGGTCTATGAAGCAGTTCAAAAAAACAAGCCTTTGGTTGATAATATTGTAACTGTCACGGGTAAAAACATGTCCGTCCAGAAAAATTTACTTGTCAGAGTAGGTACTCCCGTCTCCAAACTTCTGGAACTTGTCGGGGGTATGCCGGAAAACACAGGTAAAGTGATATTTGGCGGACCAATGATGGGAAAAGCGGCAAGCAATCCTGGCGCTCCAACCCAGAAAAGCACTTCGGCGATACTGATTATGCCCGACCGTGAATCGCATCGCAGAAAAGCGTCCGCATGTATTCGCTGTTCACGCTGTGTTTCCGTTTGTCCAATGAACCTGGAACCGTATCTGCTGAAAAGACTGGCAGAATGTAAAATATTCGAAGAATCCGAAAAAAACAGCGCTCATGATTGTATCGAATGTGGAAGCTGCGCTTACTCCTGTCCTGCAAATATTCCCCTGTTGGACTATATTCGTCTGAGTAAGACGGAAGTTCTGAAAATGAAACGAAACAGAAAGTAATGTTAATGTACAGATAAGTACTCACGAAAAATTAATGTTATGGGATGCGAAATAAATAACATGTAAATGTTTAAACGAAGATGCGTGCAGCTCTGAAAGAGCGTAATCAATAGCGTAGTGGCAACGCCCAATGTCGTCAATTTAAGCCATGCTATTGCTTATAAGTCCTAAGTCCCTCGCTCGGCGTAGTCTCCAGACTACGTCGTGTTAAAAGCAAGGCTCTAGCCTTGTAAAATACAAAATTCAGAAACAGAATAAAGAAAATAAAATGAGCGCCGAATACAAAACATTTATACTGCGTACGGGATGGTTTTGTGAGATGTAATCACATCGCCGCTCGTCATTGCGAGCGAAGCTTCGGGCTACGCCCTCGCAATGACGGACGACGACAGTTTGTTCGACTGTGTGAAATACACTTTTCCTATCTCACACTTTTGAACTGCGCGCAGTATAATAGGAGGCGTACTGCATGAACAATTTGCTATCTGTTTTGGGCTTTGCAAGGCAGAGCCTTGCTTT
>JAISDK010000103.1 GCA_031264875.1 Prevotellaceae bacterium | reverse complement strand
TTCGCCAAATTTCGACGCTCTCCTGACTGGAGCCATACCTGTAAAATATCGTTTTTACTCACAGGAGCTTGAAGAAACGCCGGATGCATTACATTTGAATTTCGATATCAAAAAGAAGGAATTTAAACCGCTTTTGCCAACAAATCTGATTTCCCCATACCGGATGGACTTGGAATTTATTAGCTTAACCTCGGCGGCTACTGCTGCCTGCAAAAATAATTTTGACAGTTTAATGGTGCCTTTCAGGTGCGTTGCTTCCGACATCAACACTCATAAGCCTTATATAATGAAGAACGGCAATCTCGGAACGGCAATAAGAGCGTCGATGTCATATCCTTTTGTATTCAAGCCTGTTCTGATAGATTCCACTTTGCTTTTCGACGGAGGCGTATATAACAATTTCCCGTGGGACGTGATGTACAGCGATTTTAATCCCGACGTCATTATCGGCAGTATATGCACGTCAAATCCCGGACCGCCCGACGAATTGGATGTTATTTCCCAGATTTCAAATATATTGATGACCGAAACAGACTATACGATTCCCGATTCCATAGGCATTTTGATAGAGAAAAGTTTTCCGGAAGTCGGGATTCTTGACTTTTGGAGAATACATGAAATGGTAGATTCGGGTTATAAAATGACACTGAAAAAAATTGATGAAATCCGTAAAAAAATTCCTGCTGAAAGAACAGTTGAAGAATTGACTGCAAAAAGAAAACAATTCAAGTCGAGCTGTTTTGTACTGAGATACGATGGAGCGGCAGTAACAGGAGGTTCCGATGAGCAGAATATTACAATTAAACGTCTTATTACCAAAGACAAAAATGAAGCCTATACACAGGACCAGCTGGAATCACGGTTTTACAGCATCATTGCATTCAATATTGTTAATTCCTTTTATCCTTCTGCCGAATATGACTTTGAAAAACAATCTTATATGCCGAATTTCAGAATTACACCCTCTCCCATGTTCAAGCTGTCTTTAGGAGGAAATATTTCATCCTCGTCATCGGGAAGTATGGTTTATACGAGCCTCGAAGTACTGCGATGGAGAAAAAATTTGACCCGTTTCAGAGCAGGATTAACTCTCGGAAAGCAGTATTCTTCCGTTCAGATAGGCGCCAGGCAGGATTATCCAATGTCGTTTCCACTGTTTACGGAAGCATATTTAACTATCTCGGCGTACGATTTTTATAGAGGAAGTCAGGATATTTTTTACGACAATATCCGTCCTGTGTTTTTGAAAGAATACGACAGGTTTTTCACGGCAAATATAGGCAGAGGACTGACCAAAAACTCAAAATTAAAAATCGGATTTACTTCCGGATTCAAGAACATTCACTATCATAAAAACACTTTTTTCAAATCGACGGATACACTGAACAAATCCAATTTCCCGTTCTTTTCCATTCACATGACAATTGACAAAAACACATTCAATTACAAGCAATATCCTACAGACGGTCACTATCTGAAAATATCAATGAACGGAATCTTTGGTAAGGAAAGCTACAAGGAAACATCGAAATTTGTTACCCGGAAACAATCACGCCAATGGGCATCATTCAGTCTTGTGAATGACTATTACTTTGATATAAACAAATACCTGTCAATAGGCTCCTATATTGAATTGATGGTTTCCGGGAGATTTACCTTTTTCGATTATTACCCGACAATCGACATGCTGCCTGTTTTTCAGCCTACTCCGCATAGCAGGACATTTTTACTGGAAAGCTACAGGGCAAACACTTATATTGCTGCTGGAATTAAGCCGATTGTAAAATTCGGAAAAACCTTTTTCATACAGTCGGACGGATATGTTTTTCAACCATATAAAAGACTGTTGCCTGACATGAGTTACGAAAAACTGCCGAAATATCTGCTCATGGGTTCCGTAGCTGCTGTGTGGCAGTCGCCTATAGGGCCGTTAAGCGTGTCGATTAACTATTATGAAAGAAATTACAGTAACATGTATTTCCTTGTCAATTTTGGATATCTGATATTCAACAGAAAAGGAATCAATTATTAGGTTTTATTTATCTGGTATTTTTAACTCATGCAATACTCCTCTGGTTTGCCAATAAATAAAAGCCCAACGCCTTATGTGTTTTTTTTAACCAAAAGCGCTGGACTTAAAAACAAAATGAAAAACAAACACTTTTTTATTCCCTTTCAACGGGTCGCGTATATATGTCTCGTCCATACAGTACATCTGTCGGAGCGCCGCTCTGGTCGGTCCGGTACCGGTTGATAGTCAATGTTAATTGCGCTCCTTCATTGAAGGAATATGTACCGTAGTATTTTTCGGGAGAATAGTCGGTATCGGGGTGTAACGGTTTCCATGCTTCCCTTATTGTGTCAATCTTCATGATTTTATTACCCGATTCGTCAAGAACTTCGTTGCCGGCGGCATCTGTCAAATAGTATCTGTGTACTACATCAACGGAATCCAATACCCGGCGAACAAACAGGTTGTCATTCTGAATTCTGTAGAAGAACGAAGAATCGTAACGTCCTCCGGAATAAAACAGTAAAAGCTTTTCGCCTTCAAAATTTCTTGCTACAAAAAATTTACCTCTGTGAATAGGTACTGTATCAACACCAACATAAGATT
>JAISDK010000093.1 GCA_031264875.1 Prevotellaceae bacterium | reverse complement strand
GGCAGAATATTTTCCCTGTCCATGACAAACAGCAGGAACATCTTGGCAGACCAGTTTCCCAGTCCTTTAACCGATGTTATCATTTTTATTATTTCTTCATCAGACAGTAATGAAAGCTTCTGGCGGCTATAGTCATTCTTGTTATATTCGTCTGTAAATTCGATAATGCACCGGGCTTTACTCTGCGAAATGCCGATTGAACGCAAATTTTCTTCAGAAAGTTTTCCTATTGAATCGGGATCAATCTTCCCTGTAAAACACAGTTTATTAAGCCTGTCAACAAATATGTGCGCTACCCTGTTCGAAAGCATCTGTCCAATAATCGTTTCAATAACAGAACTGTATGGATCATAATCTGTTTTACAGGATATTTCGCCAACAAGCCGGTATAAGCGAATAAATTTACCGTCAACACTGATGAGATGCTTTATCGACTCGGAATCAACAGTGATTATCCTTGTATAATCAAAATTATCACTCTTGACTGTACCTTTTGTCATGACTCGTTACTGTTTTTATTTTTCAGCGCCTTTTTTTCGTCGCTTTTTAGCTGGCGTTCTACTTTCCTTATATCTTCAGCAGGCGGCAGTTGTTCGGGTACAATACTGCGTTCCAGAAGCATTTTTCTTACGGCGGCATTGTTATCTACATGTTCGGTTTCTATTGGCTTTACACCCCGTAAGTCTTTTGCCTGAATATTTACGGAAGTCATTTCTGCCGCCAAATCTTTTGCTTTTATGCTGACAGTAGGCAGAAAATCGGCAACAGGACGATTGCCGGGAACACCCAGACGCCGTTTTAATGTTGCTGTACTCAATTTAAACAAAGCCTGGTCGCCTTTGGAACGAATAATGGCGAAATCACGGTCGTTCACGCCGCGTTCATACAGGACGCCGGAAAGAATTTTCTCCGTTTCGGCTAATTTAGCGCGGGCTTTCACTCGCTCGTAATCCAAAATTCGCTGTTCGATTATTTCAGCACGACGCGTTTGTACTGCAAAATAGCTCTGTGCAAAAGCGATTTGCTCTTTCCTGCTATCGCCATTTTGAGCAATTAAGTAGCAGGCATAGCGCGTAAGTAGAATTTCATCGATCTCTTTCTCAGCATTTGAACCTATCTTGACCATTTTCCTGACGTCAGGAAAATGGTCGCTGACTTCTTGTCCTGCATTTTGACAAGATTCTTTAGCTTTGTCAATCACTTTTGAGAAATTTTCCCATTTGGAATATCCCAATAATTTCTGCAACTCCCGTGCACTCCAGCACTCCACACCTTCCACTTCTGCGGCGGCGTCTTCAAATTGTGCAAATAGCATTTTTATTTCTTCTGATTTCATATTGTTGTTGTTATACATTATCAATTTTGTCCGTCAACTTTCTGCAAGCCTGTTGCCGCTCGCCAAAGCAAACTCTTTTCCTTTTTTCAGGCTCGCCCTGCCTGATATATTCTTCAAAGTCGCTCATCCTTCCAATTCCTTCTCAATTTCCTTCTCCTTTATAAATCTTTCACTGGATAATTTACCATCCAGGAACATTCCAAATGATTTTTCCAGAGTTAAATATTTTGCATTATTTTCATTAACCGGGGATAAAATAAATTTCATCTCGTGTTTCGCAAGCGATTCATTCAGTCCATCCTTTATTTCCTCGCCAAAATATTCTACCAGCATGCCGCCTAATTTGCGGAACCATTCTTCAGATGTTATTCCGGTTATACAAATTTCCTGTTCTTCCATTTCTGCAACATTTGCTGTCATAATCAAATCAATTTAAAAATTCGTGCAAAGATAACGATTATTGAAATTTTCCACTTGTTATAATGTCACCCGTCAAGGAGACTCTCTTGTCCCCCGTCAAGAGGGTCTCTTCCTCTCCTATCCCGCGTCTTCTACTGTCCGCATCATTCGCTGATGCAGACGGGCTGCTGAACTGTCGTCGGACTTTGCTACAAACCTCTGTTCCATTTCGTACAGCAGATTGCACATTCTTACCCATAATTCACTGTCGTTTGCTGTCATTATATTTTATCTTTATCATATCCTATTTATTCTGTTCATTCGGCTTGTTATTCGGCGCTGACTTACTGCCGGCAGACTTCTTCTGTTTTGCCTGATCCAGACTGTCTCGAATCTTTTTTAACCGATTATTCTTTATGTCATCAAAATTGTCCATTATCTTCTTCATCGCTTTCTTTGACTCCCTGTCCATCTTGGTTTCAATCGTATGTTTAGGCTTATAGCGCTTATATTCACCATTCCCGAATATTACAAGTATCAAGCAGATAATGACTATAATTGCTGCGAATCCTAAACGCAGACCCTCCTTGCAGTCTATTCTCCTGTTTGTGTTGAGCGAGAGTTTGATTTTTCCCTCTCTTGTCTCCGTCTCTCCGAAGGAAGCCAGCCATTCTCCCGGTATCCCGGTTGTTTTGAGGCTGTAAAAAGCTGTGCCGGAGTAAGATTTCAGCTCTTCCTCGCATCTTGTCCGCAGAGTTCCTTCAAAATTGATGTTCAGCAAATTGTGAAAGACGCAATATACTCTGGATGTGTGTGAATATCTGTAGATGCAATTGTACAGCAGGCGCATGTATTCATATACTTCGTCGTAGAACAGTCCGTCGGGTTTAAGGCTTAGGAGCTGTAAGAAAGTTACTCCGGCAAGCGACAGTACCGATTCTGCCGTATCATACGATATGCCGGAACTGCTGATGAGTTCCATTGCGGCGGAGGCTTTTAACAGTTCGGTGTACAGGGGTTCCCAGGCTGTGGATTCGTGACGTCCGTCCGGCTTTACCGTTTCCCGGAGCAGGTCGGCGATGCTTTGCGCGTTTTCGGTTTCGAGGCTGTATTTCAGCAACACGGCAAATGCCGATGCGAAATGTGGTTGCAGCCATTCCATGAACGGTTCGTCGGGATGGGTATCTGTAAGGAAGGGATGTTGCGGGGAATAGTAGCCCGTTTCCAGAAAACGGAGCAGGGAGGCGTCGTGGCTTACCTGTAAGTGGTACGGGAGAGATGTGTCGGAAATCATGCCGTCGAAGATGTTGACGATGTCGTTTCTGGAGTATTCCTGTCCGTTTATCGAAAAACTGATTCCGCCAGAGGTCTCGAGCTCTGCCAGACGACGATTCCTGACTCTGCGGATGTCGATGACTTTCGGAAGTTCGCCGGATTTCCAGTCCAGCAGAGTCAGGGGCGATGTGTATAAGGAATGTTGCATTTGATTTACTGATTGCTGTTTTGATTTTACGATATCCTGTCTGTTGTCATGTCATTCGTCTGAACTGTGATTTTTTTTGATTTGTATGATTTCCCAACTTGGCGCATTCCCGGACTGTGCCAAGTTAAAAACAATGTTCCTGCCTTGTAACTGCCACAAAGATGAGCAAAATAATCAGTTGCGAAGCTATTCATTTCATTTTTTTGTTCTGTTAATGAATTTTGCAAGGCAGAGCCTTGCTTCTAACGCAGGCATAGTCTCCAGACTACGCCGAGCAAAGGTTGTGTTGTGGCGGGGGTGCTGTTTTCTATTGATATGTATCCCCTTACGGGAATTTGAAAACGATGCAGTTCCGGATATATGTAGAGACGCGATGCATCGCGTCTCTACTTGCGCGGGTTTATCCGTCTTCCGGCGCCTTCTTTTACCAACATGCCATCCTGACGGGATTTTCGACCACCATTGCCGTGATTTCTACCGACATTCCGTCCCTGACGGGACTTTTGTATTGCATCGCGAATCCTGCAAATCCTTTAATCCTGCAAATCATGGTTCCGACTTTCTCATTGCATCGCGAAATTGTTAATTGTTAATCGCTTCCCACTTTTGCACGAGTTTTCCGGAAGCGTTGCCTGATGTCCATATCAACCATATCATCCGGTCTTTAACCTGGATTATCTCTATAGAAGACAGAGGTTCCACGCCATTTTCCGTTCTCACCGACGGACTGTCTTTTGTTCCCGCAGAGGCATCGCCTGTCCATTCTATAAAAAAGAATGATGATGCGTCCCGTTCGGCATAACCGATTTTAGTTTTCGGGGAGGCAAACAGTTGATTACCCGCATCTCTATAGAAAATATACGGCGAGGGTTCGTTGGCGGAGGGGATATTGCGGATCACCTTTCCGTTTGTCAGTTCGATTCTAAGGGTGGTGTCTGCTTTGAAGGCGCTGTGAATATCAACTGCTTTTTCGGTGACAGTTATCGAAATGGACGTTTTCCCGCCGTCGCTTCCATGTACTGTGGCAATGGCGTTTCCGGCAACGATGCCTGTGATTATTAACCTGCTGCCGTTGATAGCTGTTCCGGCAATACCGAGCGGAGATATCGATACCGAATAGGGCGCGACTCCATTGGATACGCTCACTTCCTGTGATTCGCCCTCTTCGAGAGTTACCGACGTCAATGACAGTGTCGGAATTTTTGGAGCGGCAGGAGCGTCGGGTTCATTCTTTTCCTTGTCGCAGCCTGCTAAAAAGAGGCAGACGGCGCTGAGTACCATTATTTTTATGATGTATTTCATTGTATTTATTTAAGATGTTTATTTTACAATTATATATGTTTCGATACGAAGTTTGCCGTCAGCAGACAGGGCTTCGATTAAAAATGTTCCCTTTGCAGAAGGGTTAAAAGTCGGCGTCACTTGACCGTTTACTCGAAAGACAGTGAGTTTTTCGCTTCCCGTCCCTTTAACTTTCAGGACTGTAGCTGGTGAGCTGACGGTGTATTCACGTTCCAGACCGTCGAAAATCGGGACAGGCACAGGCGTTTCCCATTTGGCGGAGAGTATCATGTTTTCCGTGACGGAGGTATTGAAATCCCACAGATTGTTTCCGTTATACCATCCGCCGAAAATATAGCCTGCACGGGTAGGGTCGGCGGGACGGGTTACGCGACTGCCTTCGGCGATTAGCTGTGTGGCAATATCGACGCTCTCTCCGGCGAAGGATACCGCATATTGATTTGTTGTCCATCGAGCTTCGAGTGTCATGTTTTCCGTGACGGGGGTATTGAAATCCCACAGACTGTTTTCGTTATACCAGCCGCCAAAAACATAATCTGCACGGGTAGGGTCGGCGGGTCGGGTGGCGCGATTGCCTTCGGCGATTAACTGTGTGGCAATATCGACGCCCTCTCCAGCGAAAGATACCGTATATTGATTTGTACTTGTTGTCCACCGTGCTGTTAGCGTCATATTTCCTGTGACGGAGGTGTTGAAATCCCACAGACTGTTTCCATTATACCAGCCGCCGAAAATGTAGCCTGCACGGGTCGGGTCGGCAGGTCGGGTGGCGCGATTGCCTTCGGAAATTAGCTGTGTGGCAATATCGACGTTCTCTCCGGCAAAGGATACCGTATATTGATTTGTATTTGTTGTCCACCGGGCTGTAAGCGTCACATCTTCCGTGACGGGAGTATCGAAATTCCATATACTGTTTCCGTTATACCAGCCGTCGAAAACGTAGCCCTCGCGTACAGGATCGTCGATTTTGGAGATTTTATTTCCGTACAGCGCATACGTTAATGTCAGAGTTACGCCTTCGCCGGTGAAAATAACCGAACAGCTTTTCACATTCCATACGGCGGTCAATGTAAGGTTAGTTGTGACGGGAGTGTTGAAATCCCATTCGCTGTTGCCGTTATACCAGCCTCTGAAGATATAGCCCGTACGTGTTGGATCAACGGGTTTGGTTGCGCGTCCGCCTTCGTCGATCAGTTGTGTGGCAATGTCAATGCCTGTTCCGGTAAAGCTTACCGTGTATCCGCCCGTTATCCATTTGGCGGCGAGGGTGAGGTTGCCTGTTACAGGACTGTTGAAATCCCAAAGGCTGCTGCCGTTGTACCAGCCTCCAAAAGAGTAGCCTGTGCGTGTCGGGTCAGCGGGTTTGGTGGCTTTGTCTCCGTGATTCACTGCCTGCGGGGATATGCTTATATTGTCTCCGGCGAAGGTTACGGTATAGGCGATTGATGTCCATTTGGCGGTGAGGGTAAGATTACCGGTTACGGAACTGTTGAAATCCCACAGGTTGCTGCCGTTATACCAGCCTCCAAAAGAGTAGCCTGTACGTGTCGGGTCGGCGGGTTTGGTAGCTTTGTCTTCGTGATTCACTAACTGTGGAGATATGTTTATATTGTCTCCCGCGAAGGTTACGGTATAGGCGATTGCCGTCCATTTGGCGGTGAGGGTGAGGTTGCCTGTTACGGAACTGTTGAAATCCCACAGGACGCTGCCGTTGTACCAGCCACCAAAAGAGTAGCCTGTACGTGTCGGGTCGGCGGGTTTGATGACTTTGTCTCCGTGATTCACCGCCTGCGGAGATATGCTTATATTGTCTCCGGCGAAAGTTATGGTATAGGCGATTGCCGTCCATTTGGCGGTAAGATAGAGATCGTCCGTTACGGAGCTGTTGAAATCCCACAGGTTGCTGCCGTTGTACCAGCCACCAAAAGAGTAGCCTGTACGTGTCGGGTCGGCAGGTTTGGAGGCTTTGCTTCCATGGTTCACTGTCTGGGGAGATATATCGCCCTCCTGAAATATTACCGCATACCGTTTAAGTCTCCACTGTCCGGTAAGGGTCAAGCCGCCATTGACAGGAGAATCAAAATCCCAGAGTTCCCAATAGTTGGAGCTGTTGTACCATCCGTCGAAAACGTATCCTTCCCAAACAGGGTCAGCGGGTTTGGCGACGCGGTCTCCACGATTTACCGTCTGTGGCGGGACGTTTATGTTGTCGCCATTGAATGTTACGGTATAGGCGGTTGGATTGTCATCCGGATCGTCGTCTGTGTAAGCGTTATAATTAAAAGCGGGGATGGAGATATTGCCGTTTATCATACCGCTGTAGATGCCCGGCGTCACGTTGTAACCGGTTAATTCCGGCGCATATACTTCTACTGTTGCCCCTTCCGGCAGACCGGAGATTTGGTAACTGCCGGAGGCGTTTGTATATACGCTGCCCGCAGTGTGTGTAGCGATATAGCGGATTTCCCTGTTGCCCGGCTCCGAGGACGGTAATCCTGTGATTGAGCCTGACAGTGTGTATTGTTGTGGACTTACATTAGAAAAGACGTTTGCCGTGTAACTAATTTCGATACCTCTGTCTAAGGGAATAAACCAGAATAAGTATTCTCCGCTTTGAGCAGTGTGAAAATCATATCTTTCGTCCGAGGAATTTATGTCAGCTATATCTATGAATGTTTCTGTAGCGGGACTGAATATGCTGATTCTGACTTTTACGTTTGCTGTTACTGCCGTCCATTGCAATGTGATAACGTTGTTATCGTAAGTGTGTGAAACGTTAGCCACTGTCCAGCTGCCTTTGGACGGTATCTCGGTATATGCGAAGTCCTTGTTTTGGGTAGCGCTGCTACCCGTAATTACATGCTTTTCGGGAACGCTGCGATAAAGCCGATACGCCCGAAATACTGGAGGAGCATAGACTTCTACTGTCCCGGAATTTGAGGGTAAGGTGATGCGATAGTTTCCGGAATTATCTGTGAGTACGCCGGTTTTGTGCGTGTCGCCGCTCACTGTGTAGTAAACCGGGATACTGCTTACATCGGACAGCCCGCTGACTTTTCCGGTGATGACGGTTTCTCCACTGCTGTATGTGGAATAACCGTTGACGATGCTTAACATTGTCGTTAATAAACTTAATAGTACTTTTTTCATAATATATGCTGTTTTAATTGTTCTTTATTAATAGTAACCCTGCTGTTTTTGCGTTCTTTCCGAATAATCTTTTAATATTATTCATAATACTGTTTTATTATATGTTTCTTTCCTGCTCTTACGGCTTTTCGGATTCCGCCCCGGTTTTTGAAATTCCAAAATCCAATACTGCATTAGTCCTGTAATTCTTATGCGGTTGTATGGATGCGCCCATTACCATAGACCTATTCTCCAAAAGGATGCGCCTGTGTAGGAGTGCGGCATTGTTTTCTCCCGCATCAATCAAGAGTGACATGATAATAGATAATCCATTTGGAGCGCCACCATACTGACAACATTCTGCATTGTAACCTTTATTACAACTTGTTTGGCTTCTGTCGTGACCTGTTATGCCCAACAGTCCTGCTTCATAAGCAAAACAATGCGCCATTTCATATAAATTGTCATCCGGATATATGATACTTACAGGCTCCATAAACAGCAATTCATCAATAAGCGATTCTTTCCGTTCTTCCCATGCATAACCCTTTGACCAACCATTATCGCCATTGTAACCAAATGCATACGTTTGGGCAAATAAAGGCGGATTAATTCGCACCAGGTTCAGATAATAAAATATTTCCTTCTCCTCTATGGTCAAATAAGATACGTCTTTTGCCGTATTGGCGATTTGGTAATCTTTCCAGTAGGAATAATATTTTGCATCCAAATTTTCCTTTGTCGGTATCTCTTTCTTGATATTTTCTTCCGTTTCGTGCTGGCAGGAAAGCATCAGCAGTCCTGCAAAAACGATAATGTTGAACTTTAAAAATCTTTTCATTTTAAATTAATTTCTCCCCTGCTCTTACGGCTTCGCAGGTCTTGCCCCGTTTTTGAAATGGTTGTCGGCTCCATTGTTGTTGAATTACATTTGTTTGTTGTCATAATCTTTTATCCTTTTATATTTCAAATAATTTAAACCACTTGCGACATTCAACCCGCTGACGGGGTTGTGTTGTGGCGGGAATGCTGTTTTCTATTGATATGTATCCCCTGCGGGGAATTTGAAAACGATGCAGTAGAGACGCGATGCAGTAAAGACGCGATGCATCGCGTCTCTACTATCCTGAGCTGCGCTTCGTTTGCAAGGGATTATCTTCGCTCGGTGTAGTTTGGAGACTACGCCGAGCGAAGATAATCCCTTGCACTCTTCCCGTTCAACTGTACAGCATCTATTTTCCGTATTCCGTGTAATGTTCATTAAATTTTTAAGGCCACAAAGATAAGCAAAATAATCAGTTGCGAAGCTATTCATTTTATTTTTTGTTCTGTTAATGAATTTTGTAAGGCAGAGCCTTGCTTTTAGCGCGGGCGTAGTCTGGAGACTACGCATAGCGAGAGATTCTTGCCGGATGATAAATGTTTTTCTACCACCAACATGTCATCCCTGACGGGATTTTCAACTACCATTGCCGTGATTTCTACCGATATTCCGTCCTTAGCGGGACTTCTGCAATGAATCGCGAATCTTGTAAATCTTTTAATTCCGATCCGATTCATAATTCTGTTAAAACCGTATTCCTATTTTCAATCCTGTACTGAAAAGGTTTATCTTATCGACTAAGCCGGTATTCAGTATGCTGTTGTACACAAATGTCGAAGAATTCTGTTCCTGATATTCGAGTGCATGTCTGTCCTTAGTCTTTCGCATATCATTCAGTCCGTAATCCAGAAACAGACCGATATACAGTCTTTTAAACAACATGCCTGCTTCAAGTGTTGCGGCAACAGAGTATCCAAGGTCAATTTTGCTTTTCGTTTCCGGCAGTTTCATTCCTTCAGGGAAACCGTGCTGTGGCAGGTTGGTATATGTCTGACCTTCGTATTCATACTCGCCCGATGCGTCCACCGTTCCGGGATTGATGCTTGCCTGCGTGCTTACGGGTAAGCCGAGTTTCACTCCGCCGGACAGATATAATAAGGTGCGGCGAGTTGCATAATAATGATACCGTAATATCAGGGGAATGGACAACGCTGTGATGTTCTGTTTTTCCTCATAGCCTTTCAGCGAATATGAGATACGGGATTTGTTTTCGCCTGTCCCGTGTTCATATCTTTCGGAAAGCGTACCGAATGACGCTTTGCTGCTGTATGTTGCCATTTCGGCTGCGAGACCTATTTCCCACGACCGACTCATTGAACGGAAATAGCTAATTCCGCCGCCGAAACCGGAACCTGTACTTGATGTTCCTCCTTCCGGATTGTATTTCAAGCCCGATATTCCTGCCGAGCCGTAAACCGAAAACTGTGCTGTCGCGATATTTACCGCTAACAGGCAGCAAACTGATAAAAATGTGTATTTTATATGTTTCATCTTACTTTAATTTTTAATGTATTCTCCGTGTATTCGGGCTTCTCCTTAACCGGAGAAGCCACAAAACACAGATTCTGATTCACTGTTTATTCAATAATTAATTTAATTTCACGACGGTTGCCATCTTTGCTGAAGACATGCATCAGATATATGCCCGAATCTAGATCCGACACATTGATGCTGTTGACTGTCGCCGGGAGTGGCAGTCCCAACTTTCTCAGACTTCCCTTTATGTCATAGATATTCAATACTCCGCCGACGAATGTCTCCGGCAGTTTCAATTGCAGAGTTTCACCGCGCGGAACAGGGTTGGGATATGCAATGACGTTGTCTATCGATCTTGTTTCCGAAGCATGACATACCCGGCGCAATTTTCCGTCA
>JAISDK010000193.1 GCA_031264875.1 Prevotellaceae bacterium | reverse complement strand
CAGCTTAGCCCGAAGGACTTGATTTCCATAACCGCGGGTCATCGACCTGCGGTAGGGGCGGGGCTTGCCCCCGCCCTTGCCCCCGCCCCTGCTATCCGACGTTGAGCGTCGATAACAGTCCTGCCTTTGACTGCGTCGAACTTACGTTTCAGGGCGGGGACAAAGGACGGGGGCAAGCCCCGCCCCTACCGCGGGGCGATGACCCGCGGTTATGAAAATCCGGCTTTTCAAGCCATAAGATGACATCTCACAAAAAGTACTGCGTAACATCAGTTATTAATTTTTCTTTCCTAACTTGACGACATTGGGTTAAAGCTCAATGTAAAATATAGCCGACAGTTTTAACCACCGGTTTTGTGAAATTGCTGGTATCATGTTTTCTCCGTAACATAGCATCAGTCAGGTTTTGATTATTTTATTTACTTTTGCGCCGTCAATAGTAGTATTAACTGTTTTTTTATCAGATTTATAAATGAAGAATAAAATTTTAATTATGTGTATTTCGAGTTTGCTTTTCGTGGAGATGCAGGCTCAGAATGGCTGGACGGTTACCGGACGGGTATTGGAAGAGGTTTCCGGAGAAGCGATGGCGGATGTGAATGTATTGCTGTATTCGCCGGATTCCACGCTGATTGTCGGCGTCTCGACTGATGCCGCCGGAATATTTTCACTTAAAACTGACCGCGCCGGCGACTGCTTTATTTCGGTCACTTCCATGGGCTATGCACAGCAAAGATTTGACCTGAACCTGAATGCAAACAGCAGAAACGTGATTCATACCGATATTCTGCTTCAGTTGTCGGGTATGGAACTGTCGGAAGTCGAAATCGTTGCCCGTCGTCGGCAAACGGTGTACAAGCTCGACAGGAAAGTGATTGAAGCTTCGGGATATATTTCGGCTTCGGGAGGAACGGCCATTGATATTCTTGAACAGACGCCTTCGGTAAGGGTGGATGCTAACGGCGAACTGTCATTCCGCGGAAGCTCTGGATTCAAGGTGTATATCGACGGCAAACCCTCTACTGTGGACGGCAGTGCGGCGCTGGAACAGATTCCGGCTGGTCAGATAGAAAATATCGAGATCGTCAGTACTCCCTCGGCAAAGAATGAAGCCGACGGAATTGCCGGAATTATCAACATCAACACAAAGAAACAGTCGTCCGACGGCTGGAGCGGGATGGTTAACGCTATGGGCAGTACGGTGGAATCGCGCAGTATGGATTTTATGGCGTCGTATAAAAGCGGCAAAATCCGCTGGCAAACTTCGGGGGAGGCTTCGAGGAGATACCTGGTCAGCGATTTCGACCAGCTGAAACATATCACTGTGGACGACACTGTTACTTCTACCCACGCTACGGGGGAACGGAAGAGTTTTGTGGATTTGTATGCGCTCCGAAGCGGATTGGACTGGACGAGGAATAAAACGGTGTGGTCGGCAGCTTTGGAATCGCGATACCGGATACGCAACAGGGGTGGCCACCTGCATTATGAAGATACATACCGGTCTGTTTCAACAGGCGTCGAGACAGACGTTTCCAGCAACGGTCACGACTATGTCAGGCTGCATGACTGGACGTTCAGGGGCGACGTCGGGTTCGATCACCGTTTTTCGGACGACGGGCATAGCCTGACCGGTTCTTTTTTCGCTTTTTACGAACACGATGCCATGGAGTTTTTCTATACCGACCTGTTCGACATGGCCGGTAACAGAACGCAGGGACACCGTGCATGGGAACACGAATACCGGTTTACGGCGCAGGGAAACCTTGACTATGTGCTTCCGCTGAACGGCAAATCCGGCAAGCTCGAGGCTGGATATTACTTTTTTACATATACTGAGGACGGCGACTATAAGGTCGATTTCTATAACCCGTCGCGGGGCGTCTTTGAAAGGCACGACGAGTTGTATAACAAATATGTGTTTCGCCGGGATATACATGCCCTCTACTCGATGCTGTCGAATACTCATTCGCGGTTCAGCTATCAGGTCGGACTGAGGGGAGAATTTATTCATAGAAAGCTGGATAACAATCAGGCTTGGGCGAGGCACGTTTGGGATAAGTTCGACCTGTTTCCCTCGGCGCATCTTTCATTCGCTTTTGACGAAAGCAGTCGCCTGAACTTGGGTTACTCGCGCCGTATCACTCAGCCTCAGCTGTTTTACATGGAACCATACGTTGTGTATGTCGATTATTACACGGCTCAGTGCGGTAATCCCAAAATCCGTCCGGAATACACCAATTCGGTGGAATTGACTTACAACAAAACGTTTGGAAATCATTCGGCTGCCGCAACTCTCTTTCACCGCCAGCGTACCGACAAGATAGAGCGTGTGCGGGTGCCGTATCACACGGGCGTTACTCTCGATTCGATGTCGAACGTTGGCAACGATTACGCTACCGGAGCGGAACTGGCTGCCAGCCTGCAGGTGTTGAAATGGTGGAATATGGACGCCAGCGGAAGCCTGTTTCAATATATTATTGAAAATGAATATAAAATTGATGACGACGATACGGAAAGCATGAACTGGCAGCTGGCTCTCAACAACAATTTCGACGTCTCGAAAAATATGCGCATGAGGCTGGAAAGCTATTTTGTAGGCCCTTCGGTGAGTACTCAGGGACGGGTGAACGAATTTTTTTACCTGAATTTTTCGGTACGCCAGCAGCTGTTCAATCGCAGAGTGTCCGCGACACTGAACGTCCGCGATGTTTTATCGACCGCTAAATATGTGGATACGAAAAATGGCGCCAGCCTGGATTCCAGAACAGTGATATATCCTGCATCTCCGCTGTTTACACTCTCCCTGAGCTATGCGTTCAACAATTTCAAGTCGCAGAAAAAGGAAGAAAGAGCTAATCATGACCTGTTTGAGGGAACAAACAGATAACTGCGACTGACAGGAAAAAACTCTGAAAGTGCGACGTCTATAGCATAACGGCAACACCCAATGCCGTCAATTAAAGTCTTTAAGGACTTTAAAGACTTTAATCGACAACATTAAGCCTTAACTTGACGGCATTGGGGCAATGCCTTGCGTAGAAAATGTACTCCTCATCATTAAACTTTAATTGGACGTAATCTGGTTTGTTTCAAATTTATAATTATGTAAGTGAATATGCTACTACGTAAAATATTTCATTATCGTCGGTTACCGCATGTTTGATTGCATACATTTTTTTGCTTTTTTCATCAATGCAGAATCCTCCTGCCTCCGTATCATTGGGAACAAGATAGGATTTTACAATATTTCCGTCCCAGTCCACCTGTATCAAATGAATTTTCACGGTTTCATCATTTACTTCTTCATATCTCAGAAGATAACAGAAATCATTCGTCGGATATATATTGATTCCTGCATAGCCTTTTTTTAAATCAAAAATGACATATTTTCCGTTATCGTCCCAAGCTAAAGACGGTATATAATTGTCGGAAAAGTAAACAGATTTCAATCTTTTACCGCTCAAATCGAAGAGGCTGAACATATCTATTTTATACATCCCTGCGATTATTCGGTTTTTCGATTCGTTTAAAGCTAAGCGGACTGCCAGGTCTTGATTTCTGCGGGAAAGTTCCTTAACATCGGGATAATAACCAACGTCAATTACCGAGCTGTCAGTTCGATTATATATATGAAACATGCTTGTTTCTTCCTTACTTATTTCTATTGTTCGGGAAACAATAAAATTGGAGGATATGCTCAGATTAGAGCCCGGAAAAATCTCCGGAGGATAATCAATGAATTTTTTTATTCTAAATCTGTCCTCGCCTTTTACTTCAAATTTTCTTATTCTCCCTAAATTGACATCCTCAAACATTACAAAATCGTCAATATCTACCGATGAAATAATCTCAGGTTCTATAACATCTTCGGGACCCTTCCCGTGATTTCCGAAATACTTGAGAACTTCTTTTTTATTTATATCCAATGCAATAAAGGATGACTTGTTTTTTGCCTCAATTATAATTGCTATGGAATCTTTTACAGTAATCCATGCCGGATACCTGTCATCAAAACCGAAAATCATCTCCGGCTCATTCAAGCTGACCGACTGTGACAAATCATAACGGATAAGGGTGTTATCCTCCTTTTGCTCGCTGCACGAGATGCAGGCGAATAATAAAGCCAAGCAAACTAAATTTTTCATCTTTATATTCTTTATAATCCTTCAAGTGAATATGCTACTACGTAAAATATTTCATTATCATCTGTTACCGAGTGTCTGATTGCATACATTTTTTTGCTCTTTTCATCAATGCAGAACTGTCTTTGCATATCATTGGGAACAAGATAGGATTTTACAAGATTCCCGTCCCAGTCCACCTGTATCAAATGGATTTTCACGGTTTCGTCATTTACTTCTTCATGTCTCAGAAGATAACAGAAATCATTTGTCGGATATACATTTATTCCCGCATAGCCTTTTTCCGTATCAAAATGGACATGCTGTTTTTCCCAGGCTAAAGACGGTATATAATTGTCGGAAAAGTAAACAGATTTCAATCGGTTACCGCTTAAATCGAAGAGACTGAACATA
>JAISDK010000010.1 GCA_031264875.1 Prevotellaceae bacterium | reverse complement strand
TGGCGGAACGGCTTGCCGAAAGAATAAACCGTTAAATAAACAATAAAACACGATGAAAATAAATGAATTATACGTTGAATTGACTCGCCGCTGCAATTTGCGCTGTGCTCACTGCTTCTACGGTGAAGCGCAGGATGCCGTGATGAATAATGATACGCTGGAAATGACGTTTCAGGTATTTAAAGAAATGGAATGGTTGGTAGCGGGCGGAGGCGAGCCGTTTTTGAACTTCAACGGCGTCAAGCGGATGATTTGGAAAGTAATGAAAAATAAAATTCGCGTCAATAACTTCTTTATTGCAACAAACGGTTGCTTTGAAGGCGTTACGACGGATGAACTCATCGCCGAACTGAAATCACTGCACAACAACCGTCATGTCCGATTGCTTGTAAAACTGAGCAATACGCCCTATCACCGCACAGCGCGGACTGTCAAAGACGAGGCTCGCTATCAGTCGTTTAAACAGGAACTGAAACAGAACGGACTCCCGTTCTTTGAACTGATGCAAGACGAAGAATTTATCAATTCAGGCCTGGCAAAAGAAAATGGCATAAAAGCGACTGAAAATCAAATAATATCTGGCGATTCCGAAACAATTGCCAGGCAGGCAAGGCGCGATGGAGTCTGTCGCGTAACTTTCGACGGATATATTATTCAGGGTTGCGGACATTCCTACGCCGACAACGACAGGCACCGTCTGATTCATCTGCGCAAATTCATCAGTTACAGTAGTATGTTCACTGATTTACATCCGGATTTTAATTTTGACAAGCAGGAAATTATAACAGCGTTAGAGCAACGAAAAGCGGAACAAGCCAAAGCAAGAAAAGAAAGGAAAATAAAAAAAATAGAAGAAGAGAAGAAAAAAGCGGAAGAGGAACTGATTGAAATGCAGAAAATTCAATCCGACAACCGATTGTTTTTCGACAATTTGGATTTGATACGGAGGAATAGTGATCATATTCTGAAAAATGAGAAGTATAGTAATATTATTCCAATGACTTGCAGCCATATGCACCTTGGCGAATATCTTGAGATTTGGAAAGAAACACCCCTAAAATTCATTGATAGCTGCGATTGCGGAGGTATTTTAGTGACAACGTTTTATACTCACGGAAGTATTTGTTCCGGAATGGGACGAATAAATAGGGGTCGATGTATGAAATGCGGCAATTCCTTTTGTGATTTAAAGGCGCCTTATGGCTTAAAGCGAATAGAAGGATCTTTTCAGTTTACGTTCCCTCATCTCTATCGCAGTCCTGCGGATATAAAAAGACTGGAAGAACTCATAAATCAGTTAAAATCAGTTTGATAATTATGAAACTCACGATTCCCGGCTCCGCTTCTGCCTCGCCAACCATATCGGCATCCCAATCTGTACAGTTTTTTGAAAAAACGGTGGCGGGATATGACGGATTACAATTAAAAATGAATTAATTATGAATACTAAAGAAACAATTTTCATCCTTTCGAAACATTACATTCCGCAAGAAGTTGACGACGAGAACGATACATACATTCGGCCTTCGTACCCCCAATTTGCGCTTAACAAATCGAAAATTGCCTATTCCACATCCTTGGAAAATGCCGAAAAAGCAATGCGGCTGTATATTTCCGAAAACGAAGACGAAGAACAAGTATACGGTCGTATTATTTATTGCTATATAATCAATGAGCTTCCATTGGATACGCTGCTTTGGGATTATTGCGAAATAGTATCCCGCCGCACCTATTCCTCTGATGGCAATTTGATTGACGCCTGTTTAGTATCTGAATTAAATGTTTGGAGAAAAAAAACAGATTGCACAACGATTAACGAACTTCAGCGTAAAGGAATGTTCGTTGGCAGGCGTCCTGAAAATATACGTTTTAAAGAGGGCGACATCGTGGAAGTGTTCGGCGAATTTCGAGTTTGGAATATGGTACAATTGGGAATAATTATTGATACTCCGTCTACCCTGCAAGAGAGGCTGGGCTGGGACACGTCATTTGACGCCGAAATCCATCCAGACAATATTCATCGCCCAGGCGATGATAGCGACGACCGGTATAAGATACTTACCGGCGAGGAGGTGTATAATTTCAAAAAAGGCGACGATGCAGAGGAGTGTTACGATTCGTGGTCGAACTGCACGTATGTAATGTCGCCTCGCCTGCCTGTTCCTGAAGAATTGCGCCAAAATCTTGTTACAGCACATCATGCCATGACTTGGCATCCTGTTATTCGCAGATATATTCAACAGATAGACAGTGCCCAACTTAAACTTCTCAACAACTTTTATTGTCAAGGCAAAGAGATTGACAAGGAGCGCATAAAAGCCCTGCTCGAAGAAATGCAGATACCATACAATGGATCGCCCAAAACCGGTGAAACAGTCGATTGTGGAATATCCGATGAAGATATGCCTGCCTACTGTATGCAGAAAGTCAAGGAATATGCCGGCAACGAGGAATGCTGCGCCGCCCTTTGCTACGGATTGGCAGAGTATTTTGAGGGAGTGGAGTGGTAAGTTTCTTTTATTTTTGTTATTATCCTTGTTATAAGTTGTTTGATGGCTCTATAGCGTTTTGTATGGGTAAAACTTATATGTACATACGGAGTAAGTAAGCATTACATACAGTAGTAGACATGCACTACATACGTTAGTAAGCAAGTGCTACATACGTTAGTAGCCATATGCTACATACGTTAGTAGTCATGTGCTACATACGTTAGTAGTCATATGCTACATACGTTAGTAGTCATATGCTACATACGTTAGTAGCTATGTGCTACATACGTTAGTAGCCATATGCTACATACGTTAGTAGCTATATGCTACATACGTTAGTGGCTATGTACTACATACGTTAGTAGTCATGTGCTACATACGTTAGTAGCCATGTGCTACATATATATTATGATATAATTCATCTATTTGACTTGAAAAGTCATTATTTTTATAACCGAAGGTCAACGACTTCCGGAAAAGCAGGCATCATGTACAATTGCTTGAAAAGCAGGACTGAAACATCTCCAAAAGATCCTATAAATCCTGTCTTTCAGACAGATTTTTGATACTCTTAACCTATGGAAAGAGAAAAGATTACTGAAAATAAAGTGATTATTGAAAATGGAAATATAAAAACAATTTCTACTGAAGAGGCAGAAAATAGTGGCGGGTGGTTATCTGTTGAGGAAGTAGATCGTTTACTAACTCAAAGTATTAATAACGCATTTGAAATACGAAACCGATATATGGAGTGGGATACAGGTGATATTGGACATGAAATACGCAAAATGGGTGCTGACATAAATGATTTGAGAGTGAGATCCGTTAATGGTTATTAACAATATTATAAACGAAAAAACAAGTACTACCTTTGCTGCTGATTTTGGAAGATTTCTTCCATGGAAGGATAGATTTGTAGTGATTGCGATCTATTTAAAATGCTAAAAATCAAACGATTTACTAGCAAAAGACAAGATTGCATAATTGGAGATTGTTGAATTGAACAGGTACTTATGGCTTATCGCCGTTTTTTATGCTTGAGTATTAATTTTTTATAAGCACAAGAAAAAATGAAGTTGAGGATTTTAGGAACAGGTTCAGCCTCGCCGACCGAAAAGGCATTCCAGTCGGCACAGGTGCTGGAACTGACAGGGAAAAAGTTTTTGATTGACTGCGGCGAGGGGACGCAGATGCGGTGCATGCAGTACGGAATAGAACTCGCTCAAATAGATGCGATTTTTATCTCACACGCGCACCTTGACCATTACATCGGTTTGCCGGGGCTACTGAAACGAAGCTGGCGGCAGCGCAGAACCCAACCGCTGCCCGTCTATGCACCGGAAGAGGTTTTTGAAAACCTCGAGCGGATTTTTGACAGTTTTTATCCGGGCTTTACGATTGATTTTCGGGTAACAGAACCGGACAGGCAGTATGAAGTGGTACGCACGAGCCGCGTCGTCGTCAGCTCTATTCCGCTTGAGCACGACGCCCCTGCAAGCGGTTTCCTGTTTGAAGAAATTACGGCGCAGAGCATTGTCAAACGCTTCGCCTATTGTTCGGATACGGCTTACGATAATGGGATTATCCCGCAAATAGCAGGTGTAGAACTGCTGTATCACGAGGCGACCTATTCGGAAGAAAACGGACGAAACGGAGGAGTGCTCTGCGTACACAGCACCACAAAGCACGCCGCCACGGTTGCCCGGAAAGCGAACGCAGGGCATCTCATTATTGGGCATTATTCCATTAAAAATCAGGATTATAAATCGCTTGAGCGGGAGGCGCGCGAGATATTTCCCAATACCACAGCTGCTTACGACGGTTTTGTGTGGGAGAAGGTTTAAAGTTTGTGGTTTTTAGAACGCAAATTACGCAACTATTTTAAAATACGGTTATATTTAATTTTTTGATTATGAGTAATAAAAAAGAGAATTTTTACGGAGTAACGATTACTTCAACGATAAGGAAACTTGACAGTGTGTTTAAATCCAGGATGTTGGATTACGATAACTATCCTGATTACTACCGGTATGTGCATATTGGGACTCTGTATCTTAAAGACGGTCAAACAATAGACGAGGATGAGGAAGCGGTGTTCGAAATCATGGAGCAGGACAAGGATAAAAGCCTTGAAATAAAGGCGTATGTAGAGAATAAACTGGCCGAGGAGTCGGCGAGTTACAAACACCCTGTATATGTGGTTACTTCGTCGTACAATGGCGATGAAATAGTTCATACGCTCCGCAGCCATTCGATCAGCCATTCGAGAGGCCAGTTATTATTGGGCTTTTACATGAAAGAGGAAGATGCCATTGCTGTTGCAGAGAAGGAATGGGAGCAGAAAGGCAACTGGCTTACCCGGCTGAAAGTGCCTTATGCAATATACAGAACTCATATTAAGGATTTTAAAGTTTACAAAAACGAATGTCCGGAGTTTCACGCCCACAAAGGGTACAGCAAAAAAGACTGGCAAGTGACAGAAGACGAGGTGTCGTTGGCTGAAAGGCTTTATGATTCATATAATTGCACGGAAGTTTGCAAATATGAAACAACAGACGCGCCGCTCATGCTCGACTCGGATTGTCAAGAACTTAAAAATGATGTTGTTTGGAAGAAGTGCAGGCTTGAAACCAAACTGTTGCCGTTTGAGGAATCGGGAAAGTGGGGATTCAGGGACAAAGCGACCGGCTTGGTGGTCGTTAAACCTGAATACGATGACTGTCAGCCTGTTTTGCGCGACGTTGACTTGTCACCAAACTATGATAAGTGGTATTACATACCCCCGACGGATAAATTTACGTGCGTTAAGAAAAAAGGCAAACAGGGCATTGTCAATGAGTTCGGAGTTGAGATAAT
>JAISDK010000237.1 GCA_031264875.1 Prevotellaceae bacterium | reverse complement strand
TCAAAACCAGTTGAGCAGCAAGCTCCAAAACCTGCCGAGCAGCAAGCTCCAAAGCCGGTAGAGCAGCCAGCTCCAAAACCGGTTGAACAGCAAGCTCCAAAGCCGGTAGAGCAGCCAGCTTCAAAACCCGTTGAGCAGCCAGTTCCGAAACCGGTTGAGCAACAAGCTCCGGTGGTTAAACAGGCTTTAAAGGGTATTGTCAAATACTCTTTAATTCGTCCGAACACATTTCACAGCTCGGGCGGAGACACTAACTATGGAGATATTGAATATACGGATCTTTTCATTGTTACGGTTACTTACAGAAATGCCAAAGGGGAAATGGTAAGAGTAGAAAATGTTTCCTTGCCGTGGGGAGTAACGGAAGAAGTGGAGGCTCCATTTACAGCGCTTATAAATGTGGATATCGCATTGAGAAAACTTGACAAGCTTCCGCTTGAATTTTTTGCAACTTACAGTAACAGTCTTGCTCAAATTCAGATAGAGTCGGGTAACAAGAAAATTAGTGGAGATAGACCAGTAACAGGGATTTATGGAAGTTTGTGGAAGAATATAAACGACTGGTTATCCAAACATGCTCATAAATCTTATCAACTGGAGTTTACTGAATAAATTTTGCAACGAAACGGGACATACTTCGAATAAAAAATACTGTCTGAACCATGATTAAAGGATTAAAAGATTTCTTGATTACTGGCGACACAGTATCATGGCAATCCTTAAATCACGAAAATCAAGGTTCAGACAATTAGGAGATAAAATAAACGGTGAACAGTAGATAGTTAATAATTATAATACATTAAGTTATGAATTTATTGTTAAGTTTTTTAGATATTTTAGACCGTTGGGAATTAGCTATTTTCAACAGGTACAGCAGGGGGAGTTATACTCCTGTCAGCGCCTTTGCCGGCAAAATGATTTTTTGGGCAACCTGCATATTTCTTGTTGCTGCAGTTGTTCTGAATCTCATTATTTACAACTGGTTTGCGACAGGAATTGCTGCCGGAGTCATCTTTGGCAGCGTGCTTATAATCTTGACATGGAAAGTGTGTAAAAACATTCCCGCGTTCTTCTCCGTCCGGGCAAAAATCAGCTATGCAGTTTATATCTATGTACTGTATAGTGTACTGACTTCGCTTATGGTGTTCGCTGTTATAATAGCTTTGGCGCTTTGGGTTGTCTGGCTTTTTATCAGCGGCGACTGGTCCAAAGGCAAAAGTGGAAGCGGCGGCTCGTCAAATGGCGGAAGGACGCGGGGCGACGCACAGCATTGTCCACACTGCAATTACCCGTGGTGCGATTTTATCGTCGGAGGATGCAGTGAATGTTCGCTAATCAGCGGCAGGAGGTGTAAGCATGGTCAATGGTGAGGAATATGAATCCCTTTAAAGGAATGGTAAATGAATAATTTGAAAATCATTACAGTACGGGGATATTGTAATCAGTGGTCGGCAGGGTAGGGGGGTAACCCTTGCGGTCGTCCTGTACATGGACAAGGCACAATTAAAAACGCCCGCACTTACAATACGGGCGCATATTAACTATTAAACTATTGATCATGTCTGTGACTCCGAAGGGATTCAAACCCCCAACCTTCTGATCCGTAGTCAGATGCTCTATTCAGTTAAGCTACGGAGCCTGTTTTTTTTATTATTTAGAGAAAATTTTACGCTCTTTTATACGTGCTTTCTTTCCTGTAAGTTTACGCATATAATATATTCTTGCTCTACGCACTTTACCGGCTTTATTCACTTCAATGCCTTGGATAAAGGGAGAACTAATCGGAAAAATCCTTTCAACCCCTACGTTATCCGACATTTTCCGGACGGTGAAAGTTCGAGTTGCTCCCGTCCCCTTACGCTGGATAACTACTCCTTTAAATTTTTGCAACCGTTCTTTATTTCCTTCTACAATTCTGTATGTTACGGTTACTGTATCTCCCGCTCTGAATTTGGGATATTCCTTCTGTTCTCCAAGGAACGCCTCTTGTGCAATTTTAATTAAATCCATTTCTGTCTATATTTTCATGTGGCAACGTTACTAAAATCCTCACGACTGTAAGAGGTTGCTTTATATTTTGCGGCGCAAAGGTAATTCTTAATTTCTAATCTGCAAATTATCCTGATGAAAAATTGTGAAATCGTTGAATTTATTATCTTTGCACTCGCAAAAAATTGCAGATTGAATTGAAAGTACGGTATAAACGTTTTATAAACAGACATAAATATGCATATATCCAGCCCCGGCAAAAGGACGATAACCTCAATCAGACCTGTTTTCGACAGGGAGAAGCCTAAAATGTACATCGAAACATACGGATGCCAGATGAATGTTAATGACAGCGAAGTTGTAGCTGCTATTATGCAAAAAGCGGGATATGCTGTGACTAAGGATATTGGCGAGGCAAATCTTATTTTGGTAAATACATGTTCGGTAAGAGATAATGCAGAACAGAGGATTTGGGGAAGGCTTGAATATTTCAGGCAGGAGAAAAAAAAACGTCCTGATGTCAGTGTGGGCGTAATCGGCTGCATGGCTGAAAGGCTGAAAGAATCATTGCTGGAAAACAATATTGTAGATATTGTAATCGGTCCCGATGCTTACAGGGATCTGCCAAAACTTGTCGAAAAAACCGAATCGGGACAAAAAGGTATTAACGTGTTGCTTTCGAGAGAGGAAACCTATTCGGACATAAGCCCGGTGCGTCTGGATAAGACGGGAGTAACTGCCTTTATTTCAATAATGAGAGGATGTAATAACGTCTGTGCGTTCTGCGTTGTGCCATATACCAGAGGAGGCGAACGCAGCAGAAATCCGGAAACAGTTATTAGAGAACTGAAAGAGCTGTCGGCCAACGGTTATAAGGAGGTTACGCTTCTCGGGCAGAATGTGGATTCGTATTCGTGGGACAGTGTGTATTTTGCTGATTTACTTGCTATGGTGGCAGAAGCGGCGCCGGACATGCGTGTGCGGTTTTCTACTTCACACCCGAAGGACATGACGGATAATGTGTTGAAAATTATGGCAAAATACGATAATATCTGCAACTGTATTCATCTGCCGGTTCAATCGGGAAGTACTGCCATATTGCAGAAAATGAACAGAAAATATACCAGAGAAGAATATCTGTTACGGATAGAAACTATCCGCAAAATTATTCCCGACTGTGCCATATCTACCGATATTATAGCCGGTTTTTGTGGAGAAACGCAAAAGGATCACGAAGATACTCTTTCACTGATGAAGGAAGCAGGCTACGATTTTGCATATATGTTCAAGTATTCCGAACGCCCGAACACCAGGGCTGCACGGCAATTCAGAGACGATGTACCTGAAGAGATTAAAATAAAACGTTTGACGGAAATAATTGACTTGCAGAGTGAATTGTCCCTGACAAGTCATAAAAAAGATCTCGATTCTATTGTTGAAGTTCTGGTGGAGGATATTTCCAAACGCTCCGAAAACGACCTTTGCGGACGGACATCTCAAAATAAAATGGTGATTTTTCCGAAAGAAAATTGCAATATCGGCGATTTGGTAAAGATTAAAATAACAGACTGTACACAGGCTACACTCAAGGGAATTCTGATATAGCTATACGGTATTCCATGCTGGCTATTTATCATAATCCGAATTATGGGGGATAAAAATAAAAGTGGGGGAGAATGTGTACTTTAGTCTCTGTACGAAAAAAAAAGTCATCAAATAATTTTTACCTCACAAATTTCACGTACATTTGCGCGGTAAAATTATTTATTATGAATGCTCAAACACATTCGTCCACATTGAGAAAAAGTAAAAAACGCACTGTCATAAAATACATTTTCTGGACAGTCGCCGGATTGATTTTATTTGTTACGGCAAGTATCAGTATTGTCATTTATCTTATATTCACCCCCGAACGCATCACTCCCATAGTGATGAAATATGCCAACGAGTATATAAATGCCCGTATGGAATGCGAATCGATAGAACTGACATTCTACAGCACATTCCCCAATTTTGGCATCCGTCTGCATAACGGGAACATTATAAACATTGCCGACAGCCTGCCCGACTGTCCACAGGACACTTTGCTGAAATTTAACAGCTGCTCGGTTTCATTCAATCCCTTTGCCCTGTACAGGAAAAATCAGTTGATAGTAAACCATCTCCGCCTTGAGCAGCCCGTGATATATGCATACGCAAGTCCGGCGGGAAAAACAAACTGGGATATTCTTCCACAGGATAATTCTGCTGACAGTTCGGCCATGAAACTGCCTGACATAACCGTTCACGGCATATCCGTCACCGACGCCGACATAGTTTACGACGACCGCCGGCAAGACCTTTTTGTTGCTACGGACAGTTTGCAAATCAAAGCAAAAGGTACCCTGACAGATGTAAGGCTGTCGTTAAAAGTCAAAGCCGTAACAGCGCTGTACGAAGACAAACCATACGCCTCGCATCTTCCGTTCTCCCTCTACGCACACCTGCTGAGCGACAAGTCGTACCGGCATTTCGACCTTAAAAAGTCCAGATTTTCGATTGGAATCATGGATTTCGACCTTGAAGGAGCTGTTGAACGCGACACCGCAGGCAACGGGGCAAAAATAGACGTCGGATTCAATCTGCACTCTTCCGACCTGATCAAAGCCATACCCGGACATATTCTTAACAATATAGGTAAAAAATATACAATACCCGGAATATTTGACTTTTCGGGCAGGATAAACGGATATCTCGGAGCGGGCGCATATCCCGCATGTACCGTAACGATGAAGCTGAAGGACGGCGCAATAATCGACAATAAGTTTCCCGAAAAGTCTCTGCTGCAAAAAATTGAAATCGACTGCAATG
>JAISDK010000146.1 GCA_031264875.1 Prevotellaceae bacterium | reverse complement strand
GTTTTCTTTGAACAATATGTTGTTAAAATAGGTTAATGTCAAGGTTTTAATAATTGACTATTGTTTACTTTGCATCCGGTTATTACAACTGAATTGAATTGATGAAATATATTTGTTTAATAATATTAACAATCCTGCTCCCGGGTTTTGGGATGGCTCAGAACGGAAAAGTTCTGAACGCTTTTGGCATTTCCGTGCCGGTTTATGACATTCATGGCATTGATGTTTCGAGATATCAGGAAAAAATCGACTGGCAAGAAGTCTCTAATTTCAAAAGCGGGAAAGACAGCCTTGGTATAACTTTTGCTTTTGTGAAGGCAACGGAAGGACAGTCTTTACTCGACAAATATTTCGGCTATAACTGGGAAGAAACCAAAAAACACAATATAATAAGAGGCGCATATCATTACTATAAACCCAATACAAATTCAAGTTTGCAGGCGTCCAATTTCATCAAGCATGTCAAGATGCAGGCAGGCGATCTTCCGCCGGTACTCGACATCGAAGAAGTCGGAAAATATGGTAACGCCAATATGAAAAAAGGGATTAAAAACTGGCTGAACCTTGTTGAAAAACATTACGGCGTCAAACCTATAATATACACAAATGCAAGTTTCTACAGGAAGTATTTATCGGGAAAGGAGTTTCAGGGCTATCGTTTCTGGATTGCCCACTATACAAAAACGATTCCCCGCGTCAATACCGATTGGATTTTCTGGCAATACAGCGACAAAGGCATAATTAAAAATATCCGGTCCAAAGTTGCCTTGAATGTACATAAGGGAAGCAGGGAAGAACTGTTGTCTCTTTGTAAATAAACGCTTCCCGACATCAAAACCACATCTTACAGCGAATGTAGGTGAATTACAGTGTCAATTTTATCAATAAGAATCTTTATGCACCGATTTCACGGCTCTTCCTGAGGGGTCAATCATTTTTTTAAATGCTTCATCCCATTCCAGTGCAATCGGCGTACTGCATGCGATGCTTGGCGCCGAAGGAACTGTTTTTGCAGCCGAATCGGAAGGAAACAGGTCTTCGAAGATTTCGCGGTAATAATACTCCTCTTTCGACATTGGAGTATTGCCTGGGAAACGCTTTGCCGCTTTGGTAAACTGTTCATCGCTTACCAGTGAAGAAGCCATATTTTTCAAAGTATCAATCCAGTTATATCCTACGCCGTCGGAGAACTGTTCTTTTTGTCGCCATGCCACACTCTCGGGCAACATGTCTTCGAAAGCTTTACGCAGAATCCATTTTTCCATGCGTTGTCTTGATCCGCTCAATTTATCCTTGGGATTCAAACGCATTGCGACATCCAGAAATTCCTTGTCCAGAAAAGGTACCCGTCCTTCGACGCCCCATGCCGCCAGCGATTTATTGGCGCGCAGGCAGTCGTACAGATGCAGTTTATCGAGTTTTCTGACAGTTTCATCATGAAGCGCTTTGGGACTGGGCGCTTTGTGAAAATACAGATATCCTCCGAATATTTCATCGGCGCCTTCGCCGGAAAGCACCATCTTGATTCCCATGGAACGGATAACCCTCGCCAGCAAATACATTGGAGTAGAAGCGCGAACAGTGGTTACATCATACGTTTCGATATGATAGATAACGTCGCGCACAGCGTCCAAACCTTCCTGGATAGTGAAATGAACTTCGTGATGCACCGTTCCAATATAGTCGGCGACTTTCTGGGCGGCAATCAGGTCGGGAGAACCTTCCAGCCCTATCGCAAAGGAGTGTAGCTGTGGCCACCACGCCTTCTGGAGGTCGTTTGATTCTATCCTGTTTGCAGCATATTTTTTTGCTATTGCCGACACAATGGACGAGTCCAAGCCTCCCGAGAGAAGCACTCCGTATGGGACGTCGGTCATCAGCTGCCGTTTCACCGCCGCGTCCAAAGCTTCGCGCAGTTCGGGAATGTCTGATGTACTGTCTTTGACATTATCGTATTCCGTCCAGTCGCGTTTATACCATTGTGTCAGTTGCCCGTCTTTACTGTACAGATAATGTCCCGGAGGAAAAGATTCTATTTTGCAACAGTATCCTTCCAGGGCTTTCAGTTCGGAAGCTATGTAGAAAGTTCCTCTCGCATCCCATCCCATGTACAGAGGAATCACTCCAACAGGGTCGCGGGCAATCAGGTAGCTGTCTGTTTCTTCGTCATACAGGGCAAAAGCAAAAATGCCGCTGATATCTTCCAGAAAATTCACGCCTTTTTCCTTATACAGTGAAAGAATAACTTCACAATCGGACTTTGTCAGGAAATTATACGCGCCGGCTTGCCGTTCCCGTATTTCCAGATGGTTGTAAATCTCTCCATTGACAGCCAGAATCACCTTCCCGTCAGCAGAATACAATGGCTGTTTGCCCGATTGCGGATCAACTATCGCCAAACGTTCATGCGCTAATATGGCATTATCTCCGCAATAAATTCCCGACCAGTCAGGACCTCTATGCCTGATTTTTTTGGACATTATAAGTATCTGCGACCTTAAACTGTTCGCACTCTGTTTTAAATCAAAAGCTCCGACTATTCCACACATAATATTTACATTAACTCAAGTATCATTTTTCAGAGCGCAAAAGTAATATAAAAATCTTATAAACAATACCTAATATCAAAAAAAACTGTAAAAAGAACAGTCATGCATTCATAATCATCTGATAGCTAAAAGAAATACTGTGGAAATCTATTCTGCAATTCTTCCCATTTTTATGCTGCTGATACGCTAACTCTTCTTCATTTCCTCTTACACTCGCAAAACTTTTTTGGTTTCTAAAGTTTTTCGTTTACCTTTGCGCGAAATTTATTCAGATATACATGAGACAGAGGATTACGGAAGGGGCATTAAAGATTTTCATACATC
>JAISDK010000027.1 GCA_031264875.1 Prevotellaceae bacterium | reverse complement strand
GAGGAAGAAGTTCAGTCGCTGTATGACCGTATTTTGGGACGTACATCCGTGAATGACATATATCATCCGAGTACCGGTGATTTGATTATAGCTGCCGGAGACGAAATTAACGAGGAAATTGCAAGTATCTTGCAAAAATCGCCTATCGAACAGGTTGAAATCCGTTCGGTGCTTACATGCGAATCGAAAAAAGGCGTTTGCTCTAAATGTTACGGACGAAGTCTGGCTACCGGATCAATGGTTCAGAAAGGCGAAGCAGTGGGAGTGATCGCTGCCCAGTCAATTGGAGAACCCGGAACTCAGCTGACACTGCGTACTTTCCACGTTGGAGGCACCGCTTCCAACATTGCGTCGGACAACAAGGTAGTGGCACGTTACGACGGACGCTTGCAGATCGACGAACTCCGCGTGGTTGTAAGAAACGATGACAACCACGAAACTGATGTGGTTATCGGACGTTTAGCGGAATTGCATATCATTGATCATAACACGGGTATTTCACTGTATTCGCACAGTTTGCCATACGGAACAAACCTGTTTTTTAAAAATGGAGATTCCATTAAAAAAGGCGACTTGATTTGCGAGTGGGATCCTTACAATGCTTTGATTATTACAGAATTTTCGGGAAATGTGCAGTTCGGTAATCTTATCGAAAACATTACCTATCGTGAAGAGACGGATGAAACTACAGGCTATCGCGAAAAAGTGATTATAGAATCGCGCGACAAGTCGAAAAATCCGACGATAAGCATAATGGACAACAGCATCGAATTGAAGCAGTATAACTTGCCGGTAGGAGCTCACCTGGTGGTCACCGACGAAGGCGATTGGGTAAAGACAGGGCAGATTCTGGTGAAAATACCCCGTGCTGTAGGTAAGGCAGGCGATATAACCGGAGGTTTGCCGCGTGTAACCGAATTGTTCGAGGCACGTAACCCGTCTAATCCGGCAGTTGTATCGGAAATTGACGGCGAAGTAAAGCTGGGTCGCGTAAAACGCGGTAACAGAGAGATAACCGTAACGTCGAAAATGGGAGACGAAAGACTGTATTTAGTGCCTCTTTCCCGTCAGATACTGGTGCAGGAAGGCGATTATGTACGGGCAGGTATCCCTCTTTCCGACGGAGCTATAACTCCTCTGGATATTCTCCAGATTCAGGGCCCTACGAAAGTGCAGGAATATATAGTAAACGAAATACAGGAAGTATATCGTCTTCAAGGTGTGAAAATCAATGATAAGCACTTTGAAGTAATTGTACGCCAGATGATGCGCAAGGTTGAGATTATCGATCCGGGCGACACTAAGTTCCTTCCGGAACAGCTGGTGGACAAATGGGTGTTCATGGAAGAAAACGATTCTATTTACGACAAGAAAGTTGTGATTGATGAGGGTGATTCCATAGTGTTGAAACGCGGACAGATTGTTTCTTCCCGTCGTTTGAACGATGAAAATTCTACACTCAAACGTAAGGATTTAAAACCCGTTATAGCCCGCGCTACCATTCCTGCTACCTCCAATCAGATTCTTCAGGGAATTACCCGTGCAGCCTTGCAAATCAACAGTTTCCTGTCGGCGGCGTCATTCCAGGAAACGACAAAAGTGCTGAACGAGGCTGCTATCAGAGGAAAGGTAGATGCTCTTGAAGGTTTGAAGGAAAGCGTTATATGCGGTCACCTGATACCGGCAGGAACAGGATTGAAAGAATTTGAGAAATTAATAGTCGCTTCAATGGATGACTATAAAAAAATCATGGCAAAAGCGAACAATTAATTATTGATTTGTTATAGAATTATTTGGAAAAGGCTGTTTTAAAAAAATGGCCTTTTTTTCTTTAGTATGCCCTACGTTATTAAATAGAAAATGAGAGTATTACTATTTGAATACTCTCATTTGTCATAAAAAAAGATGAACTGTAGTTGTATTTTATATTATACTGTTTATGATTCCATTTTTATGATGAAGAAGATACAGGTCAGGCAACTGTATGACACTGTCGTCAAGCTTTTCTCTCCATATTCTGGTGTGATTTATCAGAAGCGGAAAAAATTCGTAGAACGCATCTTGCAATACATCATAGTTATTTGTCAGACATTCTATAGCTTCCTTGCCGGTTTTCGGCAATTTGGAATGTTTGTGCATAAATTCCAGAGCATGTTCAAGACCGTCAAGCTTGGAATAATTTTTCAGACGATTTCCTGCTATAAACATATACAGCAAGGTTTTTGCCTTAAGCGGCAAATATTTATGCCGTACTAATGCGTCAAAGTAAAATCTTGAACAAAATGTCACTAGTGATACATCACTGGAAAAATTATCCCACCCCGCCGCTAAAAAATGATCGTAGAACATGTCGAGATAAACGCCTGCATATTTTCCAAATTTAGGATGCAGCAGTTTTCTAATGTTTGCATTAACAGGATGTCTGTCGGTAAAATCGTCAATAGCCCTGTGCATTAACACACCTTTACGGATAATCGGCTGCAAGTGTTCGTACCTGCGACCTTTCACCGAATCTCCTATATAGTTCCCTATCATAAGCAACT
>JAISDK010000263.1 GCA_031264875.1 Prevotellaceae bacterium | reverse complement strand
CACAACTGTGATTCCGTTGTCGTGCAACATTTTTGTCCATGTTTTGGGATTGCCTGCGGAACTGAATACAATTTGTACTCCTTCCTCGACAATAACTTTAATTATTTCGTCTATCTCCTGGTATATCAGAGGGACATTCACTCCAAAGGGCGACTTTGTCGCTTCCCTGCATTTGGCAATGTGTTCGCGCAAAAGTTCCGGTGTCATCGAACCGGCGCCCAAAAGTCCCAGTCCGCCGTTATTACTCACCGCCGAAGCCAGTCTCCAGCCGCTGCACCACACCATTCCTCCCTGAATGACAGGGTATTTTATCTTTAATAAATCTGTAATCCTGTTACTTGTCATAACTGTATAAGCTTTTATTTTTATTCAACTGCTGTAAGGAAGGCAAGTATCTGATTTTTTTCAACCTTTGTTCCCTGTGCCGTTTCTATTTGAACTATTTTGCCGCCGGACAGGGCTTTAACAGGTTCCAGCCCGTAGTATGCCTCGATGTAGCATACTGTGTCGCCTTTCTTAAATTCGGAACCGACTGTGGGAGCTGTGGATTTGTCTTCGAGGTCATACTGCCAGATTACTGTTCCTCTACAGGTTGCCTGTACGGGCTGTGCTTGGGGATACAGTTCCTTTACCTTATTAATATCGAAACTGAACATTTCCACTACCGGACGCGAAACTGATTTTGGCGCTCCGGCTTTTTCCTTTGCCGCTTCCAGTTCCTGCAAAAATCTTTGTTTTGCAATCCCCGACCTGTAATCTCTGTACTGACGGTCGTGCATTGCAAGCTCGAACAGTTCTTCGTTGTCGGGTCCGAAATCCCATTTATTGTCATTCATTTCTTTTTTATACTGTTCCAAGGCGTCGGGATAAGGATCCTGCGGGTTGCCGGTATAAAATTCCAGTCCTTTTTCTTCAACTATTTTCATTATTTCGGGAGCAAGCTTGCCGGGGAGTTTGCCCATTTTCCCGATTATCATGTTCAGACTGTCTTTGTCGATATTTGAGAAACGCGGCTCGCCTTTTGCCATTGAGAAAATGTTCATCAGGGCAATGTTTTTCACATACTGGCTAAACGGCGTTACCAGTGGAGGATATCCGAGTTTGGGCCATACGTACTCGACTTCCCGGAATAACTGTATAACGAGGCTGTTGAGTGTAACTTCGGGCTTGTTATTCTGGCGTAATGCCATATTGATAGCGCCATGCATTCCTTTCAGGTCGGACATCATGGATCCCATCATGCCTCCGGGCAATCCGCATCCTACCAGGAGCGACGTCATTATCTTGTTGGACGGGTCGATGAAATATCCGAGGAAATCGTCGATAAACGACTGTGTAAGGCGATTGGCTTCCATATATGCTTCCATGTTGATGTCGGGCGTCGAAAATCCTGCATCTCTGAGCATTGCCTGTATGGTTATGATATCCGGATGAACCATTCCCCAGGAAAGCGGCTCCATGGCCACGTCGATGAAGTCTGCGCCGGCTTTTGCCACTTCGAGCATGGAGGCTACGGAGAATCCCGGACCGCTGTGTCCGTGATATTGAACGGTTATGTTCGGGAATCTGTCTTTTATTCCTTTCACAATTTGCCCGTTGCTGTACGGGCGTCCGACGCCTGCCATGTCTTTGAGGCAAATTTCTTCTGCTCCGGCCTCAATCAGCGTCGATGCCATATTTACATAGTATTCAACCGTGTGAACCGGCGAATATGTTATACACAGAGCTGCCTGCGGAATCATGCCGCCTTCTTTTGCGTATGCAATTGAAGGGATGATATTTCTTACGTCGTTCAATCCGCAGAAAATTCTGGTGATATCGACGCCCTGGGCTTTTTTTACCCTGTACATCAGTTTTCTGACATCGGCGGGTACAGGATACATTCGGATGCCATTCAATCCTCTGTCGAGCATGTGAGTCTGAATGCCTGCCCTGTTAAACGGTTGTGTGAAAGTTCTTACAGATTGGTTTGGATTTTCTCCATACAGCAGGTTCACCTGTTCCGAAGCTCCGCCGTTGGTTTCAACTCTTGCAAAACAGCCCATTTCTACAATTACAGGGGCTATTTGTTTAAGCTGGTCTGCGCGCGGCACATATTTTCCGGAGGATTGCCACATGTCTCTGTATAAAAGACTAAATTTAATTTCCCGTTTCATAAAACTAATTTTTTAATTAAAAAAACATTGTACACCAATAATTTATTTGTTCCGGAGCTTGCTTTTCACAATATGAAAAGACTATCCAAAACGGTGACAAAGTTAATTGTTTTTTTAACAAAATAACTAATTATTATTGCGTGATTCAAAATAATAAGTAATTTTGCGCCCCGAAAGGAGGTGTATTTGAACGTATGATTATAGTGCCTATTAAGGAAGGCGAGAACATAGAAAGAGCGCTAAAGAAATTTAAACGCAAATTCGAGAAAACAGGAACTTTAAGAGAACTGAGAGCCCGTAAAAACTTTACAAAAAAGTCGGTGGTACGCAGGGATGAAATAAAAAGCGCTGTTTATCGCCAGAAGTTAAGGTCGGAAGATTATTAAACAACAATTAAATTTTTTTTTCAGTAAGAGGGTACGGCAGTTTTGTCGTACTCTTTTATTTTAAGGAGAGGGAAATACAAGGCTGGGGATTGAAAGACCGATAAGATGATCGAAGGTACACCGCTACTCCCCTTCTATCTCTATGGATGTACTTACGACTGCGCAACATGAGTTCAATCTTTCGTAAGAGGCTCTGTATGCCGGAGAAAAAATTATAGTACCTTTGCGCCGTTAAAAAAAAAACAACAAATAAGAATATGGATTTACATTTGAAAGATAAGGTTGTTCTGGTCACGGGAGGAAGTCGTGGAATAGGCAGCGCTATCTGCGAAGCCTTTGCTGCAGAAGGCGCTGCCGTAACGTTCAGTTACGTGCACAGCAGGGACAAAGCCGAAGCGCTGACCGCCCGTCTGCAAAGTGTTTACAGCGCCAGAGTGATGTGCATGGCTGCCGACATGAGCAGTGAAGCCGAAGTACTGGCGATGATTGAAAACGTGGAACAGTCGATGGGCGTCATTGACATTTTAGTAAACAATGCCGCCGTATGTCCGTCGG
>JAISDK010000259.1 GCA_031264875.1 Prevotellaceae bacterium | reverse complement strand
GGGACGTCTCGCTGAAATTTTCCTTGTTCCTGTATTCCAGTCCGTACAGCATCTTCCATTTTCCGCCAAACGGCTTGGGAGTGAGGCCGGCAAATATCCATAATCCGGCGTCCTGTTTTTTCTCTGGACTTGCATTTCCCTCCGAAACGCAGGCAAGTAAAATGCACAGAAATACAATAATCTTTTTTGAAAAAGTAACCGGATTTTCTGCATCCCGCCTGAAGGGTTGAATATAAAACTCCCCGGCGGAGCGAAGCGACCGGGGAGTATTCATCTGTAATTGTTTCATTCAAACATAAAAATCAATTAAAACGGTTCAGAAAACCGTATATTTCTTTTGAAAAATCCTCGCCGTTTTCACGGAATGCTCCGATAACATACTGTCCTTTCCAAACTATCGGGATATTGCCGTTATACCGGTCTTCGACACGAAGATTACCTTCCGTAAAATTCAGTGCCTGCTTGGTAAAGCCAAAATAATCATTCAAAATTTTTCTGGCTCCCTCTTTTGTCTTTCCATCAATGACAAACAGCTGGAATTTCTGTCCGTTCAGGTTATAGTCGAGCGTATAAGCAGGTTTAAGAAATTCGTGTCCAATATAATTCTTAGTAACATACGCCTGAGTATGAGTAACCGTTCCGTCTTTCGGAAACGAATTAAAAATTGGGGGATACGAAGCGCCTGTGTCAATTTTGGCCGCCAAACCTTTGGCTATCTCTCTGAAGGCATTTGTAATTTCCTCGCTTTTATTATTCGCCGACATTTTCACATATATACTTCCCGAAAAGAAAAACAGCCCGTAATCGTCGCCCTGCGCTTCGCCTCCAATATCGGGATAGAAAGTCATATCCGGCGAGCGTTCGGAGGCATACATTCCGAAAGCGTCTTCAGGAGTTGCATGACGATAAGCCTGAATGGTAATATAATCGTCTCCACGGGTATAAACCATGCTTGTCATTTCACGAAAGTTATTTTCCAGAAACAGGGGCGCGGCTCCGTTGATGCGTTCATATAAGTTATCGCCGTTAAATACTTCCATACTCGGCGATACAATCCAGTTCCCGATTACGGGCAACCATGCATGAATATCTTTCGGCGACTGTGCGGCAACCTGTCCTGCAATACAGAAGAGGATTAATACGGTATATGCAATTTTATGCTTCATAGCTAAGCCTCGTGTTATGCCAGGAAATGTGAGGGAACATCGACTATCGGCGTGATCGCCGCAATTTTACCGGCAACGTTAAATCCCGACGGGCAGTGTGTCACTGTACATTTTTCACATCCCGAACAGGCATTACCTGCAACAGCAAGTTCGGTAAGCGTTTCTTTCGACAGGGCTGGATACTTGTAGCCGTAATTATACATGTAGGCTCGCATAATATCGGGAACAGGCAAATGTTTTGAACACTGTTTTACACAATTGCCGCAGTTTTGGCAATAGAGCATTTCCTTTTCCTTCAGTCCGGCCAGATATTTGACGTCCGATTCTCCAAGCTTTGGCGAATGGGCTGCTTCCAGGCAACTGTCCAGCAAGTCGAAACTGGTGAATCCCGGTATCGCGGTTGTGATATTCGGATTGTTCCATACCCAGCGCAGACATGCGGCGCCGTTCACTTTCGACTGTGCTCCGGCATCCTCTACGCCTCCTGCCATTGACTTCATTGCAACGAAACCCATTCCGGCTTCCACGCCGCGCTGAATAGCTGCATTAAGTTCGGGAAGAATATCCAGCTTGAAATTGTAGCTAACCAGGCACACTTCATAGATTCCCGTTGCAATAGCGTCGTCAATCTGAGAGGGTTTGTTGGCATGTGTAGAAAAGCCGATATGCCTGATTTTACCTTCGGCTTTAAATTTCTTCAGCATTTTAAGCAGACGCGGGTCATCGAGAGCGTCCGTATCGTCAATGGCATGAGCATAGAAAATGTCCACATAATTCATTTGCAGACGACGGAGACTTGTGTTCAGCAATTCTTCGTATTCCTGTTCAAAATTGTCCGATTGAAAGTTCGGTTTAACTTTGGTTGCGATAGTGAAGGTACTGCGGTCTTTGTCCTTGAAAAAAACGCCGAGCATCTCCTCGTTTTTCCCATGCTGATAGGCATACGCGGTATCAAAATGGGTAAGTCCCGCATTATAAGCTGCACGAACAACAGCCGGATTGTCAGCCCGCATTACGCCCATGCTTAAAATGGGTATTTCCATTCCCGTTTTACCCAGCTTACGGGTAACAATTTTCTTTTCCGCCTCATCGACAGGCGACGCCATCGCGGATTTGCTGCCGATCATCTGCGGCACAACTGCACTTGCTCCTGCTAAAGCAGAAAGACTTAAAAATCTACGCCTATTAATACTTTTCATAATGAAAACAATTTTAATTTATGTTTATTTAATTCTCAATTATAATTAGCGCTTTTATTAAAATCAGGTGCTTTATTTCGCTGTAAACTCAGGAATTATTCTCAACAGCAATCAAAAAAATATGGAATGTCTTTCATATTGTTGAAAAACACTCCATACACTCTAATCATATAATACGAATCTTTTTTAATCCTGTACCTTAATTCTTATGTTCCGGAACCATACATCGTCGCCATGGTCCTGAAATCCTATATAGCCTTCACGGTTCGGGCCGCCGAGATTATTCAGCAATTCGAATGCCAGTGGCCATTTTTTCTGGCTGAACTTGCAGTTTTGCAGCATTTCAGTCCATTGCGGAGTCCACAAGTGATATTCAACGACTGTTGCTCCGTTTTGCTTGTGAAACACCGAACCTTTGAAAACAGTGATGCTTGTCTTGTTCCATTCACCGAAAGGATTGGCGTTTTGCGGAGTTGCAGGAATCAAATCGTACAGCGAGCCGGCTTTGCGGTTGCCATCTACGCCTTGCGTTGCGTCGGGATGATTTGCATTGTCAAGCACCTGGTATTCGGGCGACGATATATATATCGGCTGTCCTTTTACCTCCTGTGCAAGATAGAAAATACCCGAGTTGCCTCCTTTTGAAATTTTCCATTCCACTTCAAGCTCAAAATTTTTGAATTTGTGTGCGAAAATAATGTCGCCGCCATCTTTTTCCTGAGCTTCGCCACCGCCGGAGCCGTTGAATTTTATTGCTCCGTCTTCAATAACCCACTGTTTGGGCATAACATCCTTGTCATATCCACGCCAGCCGTTGAATGTTTTACCGTCGAAAATGGTAATAAATCCATCATCTCCTTTCGGGAATTTGGAAAGATCCACCTGCGGTTTTTCAACTAAGGTGTATTCGGGAACACCATCTGCGGCAGGAACAACTGTTGTTTTCACTTCTTCTACCTTTTTGTCTTCAATCTTCTTTGTGTCGGGAGCTTTTTTCGTTCCGCCGCCGCAGGAGAAGAATACGCCTGCCAGCAAAATCGACACAATATATACTAACTTTTTCATCTGTATGTGATATTATTCAAGTTATTAATCTTTATACAGGCATATCGGGAAGGCTGTAGCCATTTTGATATGTATGCTTTATCAGTTCCTGAGCGAAAGTTTTCGCATGGACTTTTTCCGACGGCTTATTGAATGAAGGATGACCGTTTTCGATTTTGAAGTCGTCCGACAGAACCAGACTGAATTCATCTGTATCGGAAATATTGGTGAACTCCATTTTAGCGCCGTCCCATGCCAGCTCTTTATCTAAAGCCTGAAGTCTTACGCCAAGCACGCCCATAACGACCATTTCGTTGAAAGGACCGGCTTCGCTGAAATCGGAAGCTGTTTTCACACGGCTTTCCGGACTTTCCTTACATGCGCGTACCCAATCCATTTCGTGACTTACTGTTATTTCGCGCTGAGTTTTGGGAGCAACGGGTGTTTTGCCTGAAAGCAGCCATGGGCGAACGCCGTAACATCCGCATATCAGGGTATCTTTGGTGCCATGGAAAATAGCGGCGCCACCGGAATCGTTCATGCTTCTTCCTGCTGGCCATCCTGCCGGCATAGTTGGCTTGATACCGCCGTCGTACCAGTAAATCTCCACTTCGGGAAATTCCTTTACCTTTTTAACGCCGGTAACCGGACGTTTCGGGAAGGTGTAGCGTACTGTCTGTGCGGTAGGAGCGCAATCGGTAAGCAGCAGTGTAGAGCTTCCCTGTACTTTTGTGGGATAGCCTAACTGCAGCGCTTTGAATATGGGATGCATGATGTGGCAGGCCATGTCTCCAAGTGCGCCTGTACCGTAATCCCACCATCCGCGCCAGTTCCACGGGTGATATATTTCGTTGAACGGACGTTTTTTTGCCGGACCGAGGAACAGTTCCCAGTTAAGGGTTTCGGGAACCCACGAGCCTTTTGTCGGAGTGTTAAGACCCTGTGGCCAGATAGGACGGTCGGTAAAGGTATCTACTCTTTTTATTTCGCCTATCTCTCCGTTCCAGATCCAGTCGCAGACTTGACGCACGCCCTCGTCCGAACTGCCCTGATTACCCATTTGAGTCGCTACTTTGTATTTCTCGGCAAGCTTGGTGAGCAAGCGGGATTCATATACGCTATGGGTCAAGGGTTTTTGCACATATACATGCTTTTCCAATGTCATGGCTGTTGCAGCTATAATGGCATGGGTATGGTCTGCTGTTGCAACTATGACGGCGTCAATGGATTTTCCCATTTCATCATACATCTTGCGCCAGTCCCAGTATTTCTTTGCACTCGGATATTTCTCAAAGACTTTTTGACTGTATCCCCAATCAACATCGCACAAAGCCACAATATTTTCCGTTCCCTTAACGGCATTTAAATTAGCATTGCCCATTCCGCCTATACCTACGACGGCAATGTTCAACTTATCGCTCGGAGCAACATATCCGAATTTTTTTCCCATTACCATGCTCGGCACGATTGTTACTCCGGCTGTAATGAGAGCGCCTTTTTGGAGAAAGGATCTCCTGTCCATTTTTTTGTCCATATTATACTATCTTTTACACTTTTAAATTTATAATAATCTTTCAAAAATCACTTTTCCACTATTGTATATAAATAAAACTTCGGCGCAAGGTATGTAAAATAACAATACCACTGTTCGTTTCTGGTTAAAATTATTTTTTATCCTTTGCTAAAATATGCCTGTACAACAGTTTAGAATTTAATATTTTTTATTAAAAATCATCTTTACCTGCCTGAAAATTGTGAAACGATAACACTTTTTTACAGTTTTTCAGATAAATTTCACGGGACCCAACATTCCTGTTGGCTGCCAGGGCTGTCCTCTTGTCCAGCTGTGACCCGTTTTGTTTTGAGGGTTCGACTTGAAATAGTTGCCCAGAGTGGTGGTTATCTTGATCTGGATATTTTTCGATTCGGCTTTGGCCAAATGTTCCGGTATCCGGTACAGGTGTCTGCCATACCATTGGCAGCCAAGCGGCTCTCCGTTCAATACTACTTCCGATACTCCGTAAACTTTTCCCAGATCAAGCCAGTTGAACGATGCCGTATTGGCGTTCAGCGTCTTTTCGTAATAAAGATGTCCGGCAAACGAGCGGGTACTTTCACCGGCAGCGATGTCAGTCAGAGCTTGCAGCTGCCGTTCCTGCCCGGTGCCGTTGATATGTTCCATGCGCAGGTTCCAGCCTGTGATTTCCATGCCGGAAGTTTCGGCAGGCAGTGCAGGAGCGTCCGTCCCCTCGCCGGCTGTGTCGAACACAATAAGTTGCGAGGCTGCCGGAGGGAGATCGACAGTCAGCGTGTTACCCGATCCGCCGGGATAGCGGTAACGTTCGCCTGTTTCCGCGTTCCACAGCCACGGAAATCCTTTTACGTCCGGAAATTCGGCTTTGATAATGAACCGTTCGCTGGAACTGCGGTTGCTGATAAAGAAAATATCTTTGCCTTTGCCTGTTTGCCGTATTTGACTGACGTAAATGTTGGGACGGTCGATGCGCATGTAGGGCTTGACGCCGCACTGTTGCTGCACTCCCTTGAACCAGGCTACCATGTCGTCGCCCGGAGCATTGACCGTGAACACTTGTGAGGAACCGGCATGTTTCATGGCGGCAATTGTCTGCGCTACTTTTTTGTCGTTTTTCTGATAGTTTTTCAGTCCCGACGATTTATGCGGTTCTTTGCCAACGAAAATGACTTTTCCGCCTTTCTTGACAAAATTTGCCAGCGCCGAGGCAGTGGCTGGCTCCATCGTTTCTACTTCCAGCAGGATCAGGGTGTGGTATTTGCGTTTTCCGTATTTCAAAAATCCGTTTTCGACAACGCTTTGCTGAATGATGGCTTCACTGGTATAGTCGCAGCTGTTGCCGTTTTTGTGAATAGCGTCCCATACCTTATATTGATATTCCGGATAGTGCAGTTCGGGGAACGGATCGCGCTGGGTTCCGAATTTTGTCCACATGTCGGCAAGCGGGTGCATCACGGCGATGTCGGCAAAGGCTTCCGTCTCCTGTAATACTAATGAAATCCTCGTTTTATAGGCCGCCCACAGTTTGAAATATTTCCACCACAGATTGCGCTCGTTGAGGTACATGCCGTAGCGTATCCATCCGGGAAACGGCGCTTCAAGCGGGGAGTAATTGAATCCGTGAAGTATGGAATGGTTTACTCCCGAAAGGTTGCTCATGTCTCCCGACATTTTCAGCCGTTCCAAAGTGAGGTTGAACACCACCGATGTGTTGGTCGATTCTTCGCAGCTGACTGTTTTTTTGCCGGCATAATGCGCTGCCGAAGCTACGAATTTATTAACGTTGGTGTAGGTTGGATTGTTGGCATAATCGCTGTCACTGCCGCTGTCGCCACGCCAAACCCATGTTTCACATTCGGGAATATCAATGTTCATGGATGCTTCCAGCGGATGAAATTCACGTCCGTAGGTCTGTACCCGCGACTGGTATCCGTGCAGATTGCACCATTGAGTGTATGGAATCAGGAAACGGTCGCGCATGATTTCCATGCAGGTGACAAAGAAGTCGTAACGTACGCGCTCCACTTCTTCCTTCGCCGTGCCCGACAGTTGGGTGATTTCAGCGCCCTGTATCGGACGACCCATGTGTCCTACACGGTAGAGGATAAACGGCAGGTAGGGTGTCACATCGTAAGCTCTGCGCCGTTTAAATTCGGCAATGAAGTCGGAACACCAGTTGGCTCCTTCGAGTTCCATGCTGTCGCAGAACATGGCTCGGAAAGGCTTCAATCCCTTGATGGCTGGAAACAATTTGTCGGACATCCGGTTGAGAAATTTCATGACGGACTGGGTATTGTAGTGATTCAAGACCGGACCCGCCGCTCCGGGCGCTCCGTTAATGACTGCCTGAAAACCGGTGACTTTCACTACGGCATACAGTATGTGTTCGCCGGCGGGCACATCGACGCTTACCGTACTTTTATCCCTGTCGAAGGTGGTGAGCCATGCCGGCGGGGTAAACGAATCCATTTGCACAGGGGCCAGACATATTGAATGTATCTCGCTGACAGCTTCCCTGTACATCGACATTCCTTCGGGCGCCGCTTCTTTCAGCAGTTCGGCAACTTCAAGTGTGACAGTTGCCGGCCCCTGCACCTTGCGGCTGCTCAGCGTTATCAGTTGCGAACGTTCGTCGCCTTGCAGAAACTCCGCTCCAAAGGGCCATCCCGACCCGACAATGATGTCGCAAATCATTCCGCGTTCTTCGGCTCCTTTCAGCGCTACTTTCACCATCTCAATCCATTCGGGACTGAGCCATTCCAGTGAGGGAATCGCCAAATCGTCGCCGCCAGGAAAAGCAATGGGGTTGATTTCCACTCCTCCAATACCGGCGTCTTTCATAATGTCCAGTTCGCGGAGAATTTCCTTTGCATTAACCTTATCGCCATTCCACCACCAGCGGACAAAGGGCTTAGCCGTGACCGGAGGATTCTGAAATGCAGTAAAAAGAGGGTCAGCTGCATCGACCGTTGCGTCGTTGCCGAACAGCGCGTAAGGACGGAGAACCGGAAGTCCTGCCGTCAGTATCATTCCCGATTTGATAAACGACCGCCGGGAAATAGCGGATGTACTTAATCTTATATTTGACATATTATCGTATATTTTTTATTAAAATGATATAATAGATTATATTAATAATCGACAAAAGTATGAAAAATTCTTTTCGATCTGTCAAACATTCATCTTTACGGGAATTGACTTGCGATACATCGCAACATTATACTGTGCGCAGTTCAAAAGTGTGAGACGGGAAGAGCGTATTTCACACAGTTGAGCAAACTGTCGTCGTCCGTCATTGCGAGGGCGCAGCCCATAGCAATCAAGTGAATAACAAGAGTATTCCGGATTGCTTCGCTTTGCTCGCAATGACAAACGGCGATGTGATTACATCTCACAAACCATCCCGCACGCAATATAATCATTAACTATTTTGCACCCGATTCGTAAATTGAGTGTACGACAAAAATCCGTTTTCCGACCGATTTTGTCCTTCGCACTTAAGTGCAAACCATTTTTCCGGCTGATTTTGTCTTTCGCACTTAAGTGCAAACCATTTTTCCGACCGATTTTGTCCTTCGCACCTAAGCGCAAGCCATTTTTCCGGCTGATTTTGCCCTTTGCGCTTAAGCGCAAACCATTTTTCCGGCTGATTTTGTCCTTTGCGCTTAAGCGCAAACCATTTTTCCGACCGATTTTGTCCTTTGCGCTTAAGCGCAAACCATTTTTCCGACCGATTTTGTCCTTTGCGCTTAAGCGCAAACCATTTTTCCAGCTGATTTTGTCCTTTGCGCTTAAGCGCAAACCATTTTTCCGACCGATTTTGCCCTTCGTGCACTTGCACAAACCATTTTTTCGACCGATTTTGTCCTTCGTGCATTTGCACAAACCATTTTTTCGACCGATTTTGTCCTTCGTGCACTTGCACAAACCATTTTTTCGACCGATTTTGTCCTTCGTGCACTTGCACAAACCATTTTTTCGACCGATTTTGCCCTTTGGAATTTTTGTGAAATAAATTGACTGGTTTCTTAATCTCTTGTGATAAAATATTGCCGTCAGCTTTAGCTGACGGAACTTTTTGCACATCCTGCATTTTCTTATCCGTCAGCTAAAGCTGACGGCAATACTCAAACTGATGCAATACAATCATCCATTATTGTTGTTTGTCATTCAGTCAGTTTATTTCTCGACAATTACTTTGCGCATTTGCACAAAGCATTTTTCCAGCTGATTTTGCTGAATACCGCTGTTATTATACCACGCTCGTGGTAAAATTGTGGGATAAAAATTCAGAACTGCGAAGCAGTTTAACTCCTTGCGAAGTTGTGGAGAAGAGATGTGCAATACCCCGAACTGCGCTGCGCTTGTTCAGGGTATTATCAATTTGAAACTCCTTCCGGAATTTAATCGCAATAGTGACGCAATTCACAAGTCATTCCAGTGTTTTTTTCTGATGATTTGTTCTAATTTTAAGAGGATTTGCACCGATTTCATTTTGCACTTTTCTGTTCCTGAATATATCTGCTGCAAGGAACAAAGATTCCCTCAATGACAAGGGAGTAGCAATTCCTTTTCCGGCAATATCATATCCCGTTCCATGCGCTGGCGAAGTCCGTACTATTGGCAAGCCGGCAGTATAGACTACTCCTCCCGACAAGCCTATTGATTTAAAAGGAATCATTCCCTGGTCGTAATACATTGCAAGCACTGCATCGAAATTGCTGAAATTTCCCGAAGCAAAAAATTCGGCCGGCGAATAAGCGCCGAATGCCAGTATTCCATCTTTTTTGGCCTCTTCGATTGCAGGACAAATAATTTCAATCTCTTCATTTCCCGGCACTCCATCGTTCCCGCCATGAGGATTCAGCGACAAAACAGCTATGCGCGGCGCACGAATCATAAAGTCATTTTTAAGAGAATGGTCGATAATAGAAAGCTTATTGGCAATCAAATCTTTGTTCAGCATTTTCAGAATATCTCCAAAAAGAATATGGTCTGTAACAAAGCCAATCCGCATCAATTCATTTATCATCAACATCATGTAGTCCTTAGTATCAAATTTATCTGCAAAATATTCAGTATGACCCGGGAAATTTGATGCGGAATAGGTCGTGGATTTATTTATGGGACATGTCACTATCACGTCTATTTTGCCCGACTGCAAATCTTCAACCGCCATATCCAGCGCTTTTACAGACGATATTCCCGCAAGCTGCGAGGGAAATCCTATTTCAACCTTAACATTGTCGGCCACATTTATGATATTTGTTCTCTTGACATTGGCATCATTAGCATCGTTGATGACATTAAAATTAACATTATCCATATCCAATGCCTTTCTGTAGTAGGCGGCAGCTTTCGACGAACCGTAAACAATGGGAACAAAGAACTCATTGATAGCCGTATCGGAGAATGTTTTTATTATTATTTCGTAATTTATTCCGTTAAAATCACCATGCGTTATGCCTATCCGTATTTTTTCTTTCATCTGTATAATTATATAATAAAATTTTCGCGAAAGGTACGAATATTTTGCTTATCCGGATAAGAGTTTTATAAGCGCATATCTTTAAAGTAATTACAAATGCGAATATATCAATTGCACCGCTTCAAAATCATAAAAAAAACACGTTATCGACAACAGTTTTACGACGGTCAATCCGGATTTTTTTCTGATTGTGAAATATTTAATAATTTTGAACCATTATTTAAAACAAATATAAACTAATTATAATGAGAGTATTAAATAGACAAACGTTTCCAAATAAGCAATATACGGAACGTATTATACAATTTGGAGAAGGAAATTTCCTCCGTGCTTTTATCGACTGGATAGTCTGGAATATGAACGATAAGGCCGATTTCAACAGCAGTGTTGTAGTGGTTCAGCCGATACCAAACGGCATGGTGGAAACCCTGAACGCCCAGAACGGACTGTACCATCTTATACTTAAAGGTATAGATAAAGGCAAACAGGTATATACCACTCAATTGATAGATGTTGTCAATAGAGGACTGAATCCCTATACCCAGTTCGAAGCATATCTGAAACTTGCAGAAAATCCTGATATGCGATTCGTTATTTCCAACACCACCGAAGCGGGAATAGCTTTTGATCCGGAAAATAAATTTGAAGACACGCCTGCCGGCAGTTATCCGGGAAAACTTGTTCAGCTGCTGTATCATCGCTACAAAACATTTAACGGCGCCGAAGACAGGGGTTTGATTATCTTCCCCTGCGAACTGATATTCGAAAACGGACGGGTACTTAAGGAATGTATCAATAAATATGTCGAACACTGGAATTTGGGCGAAAACTTCAGCAACTGGCTGAACTCTCATTGCGGAATATACAGCACTCTGGTCGATCGCATCGTTCCAGGCTATCCGCGTGAAACAGCCGGCGAAATCAATGCTAAAACAGGTTTCGACGACAAGCTCCTGGTTGAAGGCGAGATATTTCACCTGTGGGTAATCGAAGCTCCACAAACTGTGGCAAAAGAATTTCCTGCCGATAAAGCAGGATTGAACGTACTGTTTGTACCAAGCGAAGAGCCGTATCACGAACGGAAAGTCACACTGCTGAACGGACCGCATACTGTTCTTTCGCCGGTGGGCTACCTGTCGGGGCTTAACACTGTACGCGAATGTGTTGAAGACGAAATAATCGGCGCTTATGTGCGCAAGGTAATGTTCGACGAACTGCTTCCTACTCTTAACCTTCCGGAAAACGAACTGTTACAGTTTGCCGGCGACGTGCTTGACCGTTTCCGTAATCCTTTTGTCAAGCATCATGTAACCAGCATTATGCTTAACTCTTTTCCAAAATATAAAACTCGCGATCTGCCCGGCTTGAAAACATATCTCGAACGAAAAGGCTCCTTGCCCGACGGACTTGTTTTAGGTCTGGCGGCTATAATAACTTACTACAGGGGAGGTAAACGCGGAACGGACGAAATCGTTCTGCAAGACGACCGGAAAACAATTGATTTATTGCAGTCCCTGTGGAATACAGGTTCTATGGAACAAATTGCAAGAGGCGTTCTTGCCGCTGATTTCATCTGGGGCGAAGACCTTAACGATATTAAAGGGCTTACAAATAGAGTAATAAACTATTTGACTGAAATTAAGGAAAAAGGCATGCTCGAGACTGTTAAGAATACGTTAAAAAGCCGTTAATAACTTTATAACTCATTTTGAAAAATAAATTGTGTTAATTCAAAAAGTTTGTATATGCAGGATGAAAACATATTTTCCAAGCATTATTTTTATTTTTCATCCAATATTTTTCAACCGTTTTTTTGAAATAAACAGATGTTGATAACTGTTTTTTTATTAATCAACCGATGTTGATAATATTGTTAATTATAAACCGTAAATGAATATAAAATAAAATATTATGTTAGATTTTAATGTTAATAATCCGTTAATAAAATAACTTTTGATATGTTGTTCATGTTAATAAAATAACTTATCAACAAATTCACCTTTTATAATTAATCCAATATACCTTTTAAAAAAAAGAACGAAAAAAAAGTATCTATGAATTATAAAAAAGGTTGTTAATAATTTTTTGAATTTTTTGTTTTTTGACGTCTATATGGAAAGTTATGATATTATCGTTGTAGGAGGGGGACACGCCGGTTGTGAAGCCGCCGCTGCCGCCGCGAACATGGGGTCGAAAACTCTTCTTGTCACGGCGGATATGACTAAGTTTGCTGCCATGTCGTGTAATCCTGCTATTGGCGGTATTGCGAAAGGGCAGATAGTGCGGGAAATCGATGCTCTGGGAGGATATACTGCGATTGTTACCGACAATTCGTCAATACAGTTCCGGATGCTAAACCGCTCGAAAGGACCTGCCGTATGGAGTCCCCGTTCTCAATGCGACAGGTCTCTTTTTTCTGCCGGGTGGCGGAATATTCTTGAGAACTTACCCGATTTATTCTTTTGGCAGGATATGGTTACAGGTTTAATCGTTGAAAATGACTGTATTAAAGGTATTGTTACAGCGCTTGGAGCTTCTTTTAGAGCCTCTTCCGTAATTTTAACGACAGGTACGTTTCTCGGAGGTTTAATTCATGTTGGACTTTCACAGGTTAGCGGCGGAAGGGTAGGGGAGTTGTCTTCGTATGGTATTACCGAACAGCTTGTGTCTTTAGGATTTGAAGCCGGAAGAATGAAAACCGGCACTCCTGCTCGTGTGGACGGTCGTACAATGGATTTTTCGGTTATGCACGAACAGAAGGGCGATGATGAAGGACATTTTTCATACACTTCACAGCAAGGATATATTTTGCCGCAGCGTAGCTGTTATATTACTCACACTTCGGCTGAAGTACATAATATATTAAAGGAAGGATTTTCACAGTCGCCGCTTTTTACCGGTATTATAAAAGGAATTGGTCCGCGTTATTGTCCGAGTATCGAAGACAAGATTAATACTTTTGCAGACAGAGACAGTCATCATCTATTTATTGAACCGGAAGGAATTAATACTCATGAATATTATATTAACGGATTTTCGTCTTCTCTTCCTATGAATATTCAACTGCAGGCTTTACGCAAAGTTAGGGGTTTGGAGAAAGCGGAGTTTTTTAGACCCGGATATGCTATCGAATACGATTATTTTCCACCTGTACAGCTCTATCATTCTCTGGAAACAAAACGGATAGAAAATCTTTTTTTTGCAGGACAGATTAACGGTACTACAGGATACGAAGAAGCTGCTGCCCAGGGTTTGATGGCAGGGATAAATGCTCACCGTAAAATCAATGGCGAACTGCCTTTTGTACTTGGAAGAGAACAGGCGTATATTGGCGTTTTGATTGACGATTTGGTGACTAAAGGCGTTGATGAGCCGTATAGAATGTTTACATCGCGTGCAGAATACCGTATTTTATTGCGTCAGGATAATGCTGATTTTAGATTGACCCGTTTTGGATACGGTTTAGGACTGATAAAAGATGAGCGATACAGAATGTTTCTGGAAAAGGAAAGACAGTTTTTTGAATTGTGTGATTTTGTTAAGAGTAACAATGTTTTGGGAGATACGGTTAATCCTTTTTTATCGTCTGTCAATTCTTCGCTGATAACACAGCCGCGTAAACTTTCCGATATTTTGTTGCGTCCTGAAGTTTCGCTGAACGATTTAGTCTCTGTTGTGTCGATATTGCGTGACAGGGTAGGAGAGATTGATTTTGTGTGTCGGGAAATTCTGGAGGCTGTCGAGATTTTTATTAAATATGAGGGTTATATTGAACGCGAACAACAAACTGCGAATAAAATAAAACGATTGAACGAAATAGTTATTCCTTTGGATTTTGATTATTCTCGATTGAAATCCTTGTCTATTGAATCTCGTCAGAAACTTTCGAAAGTGAAGCCCTCGACGATAGGACAGGCAACACGTATTCCGGGAGTGTCGCCTTCGGATATTTCGGTTTTACTTGTTTATTTTGGGCGATAGTTGGAATGTTCCACGTGGAACGTTTTAAATATATTTGGTTTTGTTTTAAGTTGGTTGATTTATTATGGGATCGAAAGGGTAGGGTTTCGGTGAATTTTTAGAGATGAGAGATTTTTGTGTTTCTGATTCTAATGGATATACATTGGATTATCATAAAATACATTCTTATAATAGAGGAAATGTTATTTATATTGAATCATGGATGTTGGCTGATCTAATGATAAGAAATTTAATCTTGTTTAGTTTTTGTTTATGATAAAGATTTCTGTATTAAATGTGTTCGAAACTAACGGTTATATATATTTTTTGATGTATTGATTTCAAGTCGTGTTATTATGAAGAGATCATTATACTGCTCACGGGATGGTTTACGAGATGTAATTACATCATCGCTTGTCATTGCGAGTGTTCGTTTCGCAACTAATAGCGAAATGACGCTTAACAAGGGCGAACACACAGGTTCGCCCCTACGATGGATTGGAACAGGCATTTGTGTTGTGATATTATTGATAACGGTAATCGTGGCAACGACATGTAGAGGGGCGAACACACAGGTTCGCCCCTACTCTTAATGTGCTACTTACGAAAAGTGTCATTGTAAGCGAAGGGCTACGCCCTCGCAATGACGGACTACGATAGTTTACTGTGTGAAATACATTCCTCCTAATCTCATACTTTTGAATTGCGTGCAGTATAATAAAAAGACGGGGAAAATAAAATTTGATGAATGAGATTATGTGAAGAGTCTAAGATTTTTCTATTTCGATGGTGTTTATTTATACGGATATTATATGTCTAATGCTATTGTTGATCAAAAAAGTAATGGCGATGATTTGAATACCTGTTTTGATTCGGTGTTTGACAGTTTAAAAAGCATTAGTGATGATGATAATCCTACTCTTGTTAAAGTTTTATTGAAGTAACTTCCGAACTCCTGACGTGGTTAATGTTTTATATATATAATATATGACGATTTATGAAAATCATACTTCAAAACATTACTGTCGTAAAATCAACGTTCAATACATCCGACGGTTTTAATGTCGGCTATGTTAATAATTGAGTTAAAGCTCTTCGTTTGCAACAAATAAGGGTTTTAGGCCATATAAAAT